>JBAYWA010000009.1:0-15226 GCA_041674325.1 Melioribacteraceae bacterium
ACGGGGTTGTGCCACCTTCCAGAAGATCGGCGCACAGCTCCACTCTATCCGCGCCTCCGTTCTGAGCGGCAATTCCGGATTCCACAGAATCGACACAAACTTCAAATAATATTTTTTTCATAAATGCCGCATCCGTATCAATTTTTTCCTTCAAGCAGATAAACCGGTTTGGAATCCAGTTCCGATTTTACAAAGCCCATTCGTTTTAAATATTTCTCGTGCATACTATTGCCCGGTTCGCTGTAGATTTTTTTCACTTTAAGCTTTTCGAAGATTTTCGGAAACACATATTTGCCTACTTTGAAATCGCGGTAGCCCGGTATGGCGTAATCGAGATTCAGAAAGAGATGTTCTGCATCGTGATATTCCGCGCAGACAAGTCCAGCCGGCACAGAGTTTCTAAGGACAAAGAGCACAAGCCAATCGTTGCCCGGCTCAAAAGAAAAGGTCGGGATAAATTTCTTAATATCGGTCTCGTGAAATTTCAAGAAATATTTCAGATACTCGGAATCGTGCTTAACTTCAAGCACGCGAAAATATTCTTTTGTCGTGAAAATTTCTATGATATAATAGATGTCGACCAGCGCAATAAATCCGTTTAGCAATCCCACCGGCAGCGCGCCGATTATAAACCCGTATGTTGAAAAGACTACCGCTCCCACTAAATTTATAATTCTGAGTTTTACTATTGAACTCATCATTAAAGAAACCGCCACCAGCACCGAGCCGGTGTAGCCGAATATTTCAATTGCGTTCATTTTCTGCTGCCTTCTACATTCTTTAAGACTAATTTATTTATTGTTACTGAACCCGTATTCTGCCGTCAAGAATCATTCATCGACAGGACCGGGATTAAAAACCGATTTCAATCCGTGTGTAACTATATAGGGAATTATGCTGTAATGGCTTTCGGATTCCGCTGTTTCAATTCTTAGATCCAATCCCATATAATTCCGTTCTTTCATTTTTGAAGTCAGCCGTTTCCACGATGAAACAAATTCCTCACCCTCCTTTTCGCCGACCGCGGTATAAACGACGGCATTTAAAATTTTATTATCCGCAAAAAAAATATTTTCCCGCCTCAAAACAAATTCATTATCCCAGAGAAGAGCGGGACTTACCGCAATATATCTATTAAAGAGGGACGGTTCTCTGAATAATGAATAGAGAACAAACAATCCGCCCAAGGAATGACCAGCCAGAGTTCTATCCCCGGATTTTATCCTGTATTTTGATTCTACAAAGGGTATTAATTCTTCCCGTATAAATCCTAAAAACTTTTCCGCTCCGCCTGAAACCGGAATTGAAGAACGCAGTGCTTCCGGCAATTTTTCCTTCGGGATTTGTGTCGGGGTATAATCGCGCGACCTGTTATATATGAACTCTTTCGACCCGCCCTCCGATGATATGCCGACAAGAATTATTTCCGGCAGCTCTTTACTTGACGCGAGAAGCCGGGCCATTTCAGTTACAATTCCGAACGAGGAGTAGGCATCCAGGAGATAAACAACAGGATAAGTCCGATCCGTGGCGTAGTAACTCCCCGGCAGGGCGATATTAACGGGATAGGTGACGCCGTTAACGGCGGACCTCATTTTAACCACCTCCGCTCTGTGAAGCGTAACGGGATCCGGCTCGTTTTTCCGCGTCTGCTCCTGGGACAGGATAATCGAGCCTGATGATAAGATCAGACAAATAATCAGGAGTGAAAAAGTTTTTTTCAAATTTACCTTAAACTAATCTATTGAACGAACTTAATTGAGCCGTCGTCAAGATCGTAACGCGCTCCAACGATTTTTAATTTTTTCCCGGACACCAGTTCTTTCAGAACGGGCTCGTTCGACTTTAATTTATTTACTATCCCATTCACATTTGCGAGAACAGAGTTGTCGAGCAGGTCCCCTTTCTCTTTTTTGGCTTCTTCTATTGCTGGGTCGATTGCCCCGGTAAGACTCTTAATATGTCCGGGCGCTTCTCCTCCTTTAATTGCCGCTTCCACAGCGCCGCACCGTTCGTGTCCCAATACAACTATCAATTGTACTCCGAGATGTTCAACCGCATATTCAATGCTTCCCAATCCGATATCGTCAACAAGGTTACCCGCGGTGCGTATTACAAAGAGGTCTCCGAGCCCCTGATCGAAAATAATTTCCGGCGGTACGCGCGAATCCGAACAAGTAAGAATAACAGCAAACGGATTTTGTCCTTTTGCCGTCTCTTCCAGTCTTTGTTTAGACTGATTGGGGTGGGTCATCTTTGATTCTATATACCTTTTATTTCCCGCGATTAACCTGGTCAAAGCGCCCGACGCATCCAATCCCTTATTATGCTGAGCCCTGAGATTAATTCCGAATTGGAAAAGGAGAATTGCCAGCAGGAGTAGAATATTCTGTTTCATTTATTATTCTCAATCAAGTTGATAAATATCCGCGCTCTAATTGGATCAGTAATCCGCAATCATTTTATCCATTATCCCGTCAAGTTCATAATTAACAATCTGATTTTCTCTGTGCGAATACCATTCTATTACTTCAGCCACTCCTTCTTCATATGGAATTTCCGCTTTGAATTCGGGCACAACCGATCTGATTTTTGAGTTATCAAATACAGTGTCATAACCTTTATCGCCGAAAAGATTACAGCCCCACTCCTCGTCATACTTAGAAATAAATTCCGGAGACCGGTACCCGACATTCAGATCATATCCCGCTTTCCGGGCAATTATTTCCGCAATTTTATTCCAGCTGAGAGTTTCATCCGAAGTGATGTGATAAACTTCTCCAATGGTTTTGGAATTACCCAGCAAGCCCGCAAATCCCCGCGCAAAATCCTTTGCATTAGTAAGAGTCCAGATTGTATTGCCGTCTCCGTGCAAAATTACTTTTTTGCCGAGCTTCATTCTGTTCAAGGCAGTATAACCCCCGTATAGAGAAATTCTTGTTCTATCGTAAGTGTGAGAAGGTCTGCAAATCGTAACCGGAAAATCATTTTCTCGATATGCATTCATAAGATAATTTTCACAATTGATTTTCTCCCGGGAATAATTCCAGAACGGATTATGGAGCGGCGTATTTTCCTTAATCGGAAGTCCGAGCGGCGGCTTGTGATATGCGGATGCGGAACTTATGAATATGTACTGGCCGGTTCTGTCCCTAAAGAGATTAAAGTCCGCTCTAACGTGCTCTTCGTTATAAGCTATCCAGTCGACTACTGCGTCAAAATCTTCATCCTTAAGAAGAGACCGGACGCTCTCAGGATCTCTTATATCCCCTCTGATAATTTTCGCTTCCGCCGGAGGGGTCCGCAAGGAGTTCCCTCTGTTCAGCAGGAACAGATCAAATCCCATTTCAACGCATAATTGAGAGCAGGCGCCGCTTATTACCCCGGTTCCGCCGATAAACAATATTTTCATCTGAGTCAGTCTCTGTTTTCTAACAGCCGCAAGATAATAGACAAAATATTAATGTGCAGAAAAAGAATGCACTCTGATTCAAAAATCTTATTTTTGTATCAACTAAATTACCGATGATATGAACGATTCAATAAACCACCCCACAATTAGCACGGAAGATATTATCCGTCCAACCCGTCTGGAGATCGATCTAAAAATTCTTTCCGAAAATTTCAGGCAGATCAAGAAGCATGTCGCTCCCGCCAGGATGATGCCGATCTTAAAAGCCAATGCATACGGACACGGGCTTGTTCGTGTGGCCCGGCTGATGGAGGAACTCGGAGCCGATTATATCGGTGTTGCCGTTCTTGAAGAGGGAATTCTTTTGCGCGAAGAGGGAATTAAGATTCCTATACTTGTGCTCGGCGGAATATGGGGAAATCAGATTCCTCATTTTCTAAAACACAATCTGACAATTACGGCCTCCTCGATAGAAAAGCTGAATCAGATAAACGAACTGGCGGGACAGATGAGCATAAAGGCCAAAGTTCATCTGAAAATTGATACGGGGATGGAGCGGATCGGGGTTCATTACTACTCCGCTGAAAAACTTCTTGAAGAAACTTTAAAATGCAAAAATGTAGAGATCGAGGGAATCTTCTCGCATTTCGCCAATTCGGATAATCCAGGATTGGACTATACGCACCTTCAGCTTGAAAGATTCATTGATGTTCTGCGGTTTTATGAAAAACATTCTCTTCCAGCGCCTCTCCGTCATATTTCAAAATCGGGATCGATACTTCAGATGCCGGAAGCGAACCTGGATCTGGTGCGCCCGGGACTCTTACTTTATGGAGTATATCCGTCGAAGGAAATTCCGCATACTATAAAAGTGCGGCCGGCTTCAACCTGGAAATCCCTTGTGGTTTATTTCAAAGTGATTAAGGCAAATCATCCGGTGGGATACGGATTAACATGGCAGGCCGATCACGATGTCCGCTCGGTAACGGTGCCCGTGGGATACGGTGACGGATACTTCAGAAGCATGTCTCACAAAGCCGAAGTACTCCTCCGGGGAAAACGGTATCCGGTCATCGGAAGAATTTCGATGGATCAGATTGTAATAAATATCGAAAAAGATTCCGCCTATAATGGAGATGAAGTTATTTTGTTCGGAAGCGGCGGAGAAAATAAAATTACGGTTGAGGAGCTTGCGGAGTGGGCGGGCACAATTCCGTACGAAATTTTAACAAATATAAATACCCGCGTGCCCAGAGTATATTTATAGGCCCGTTAGAAAATTTACTCGGGAATGGAAAAAATCGACAATAATTTTTGCTCCAGAATTTCAAAATCGCTTCTGATTTTTTCTCTCACCGTTTCTGTTTCTTCCATCATTTCCGGAATAATGGTGCTATAGTAGGAGATTCCGTCAAGAAGGTTTGTTGTATACGAGTTGAAAAATTCCTCTTCCTTGACCGAATAAGTATCGCTGATCTCTTCAATTTTTTTCTGCAGATAGTTAATATACAGGTCAAGCTCTTTAACGAACAGATTCGGCCGGTCAGGATGAGTTATTAGATTGATTCTCCCGTAGATGTGATCCACCATCTCTTTCAATCCGACAATTTTGGAAAAGTAAGCAAGGTTAGGTCCCGGGCATACGGATACAGCCCGGCTCTGTTTAGGAGTTTCTATATTATTAACAATCAGTCCTGTAACGGTCAGCCCTTCGCACAGACAGGCTTTGTTGACAACTTTATCATATTGCTTTTGATAATCTTCCGGTTCCAGCTCTTTGCTTTTCAGATCCGCAATTTTTTTGTTTATAAATGTTATTGATGCCGTGCATAACGGCTTGTCCGAATAATCCTTATTTGAAACAAGAAATTTCTTGGGGCACGGGCTGCCCGGTTTTCCGTTTTCAATTCTATCCATCTTTTCAATGTCTTTACTGTTCTGGCGGAGACTATTGAACGGAACTCCGAGGGGAGAGATATCGCTTAAATATAGATCTTCTTCTTTGGCCTCGGAAAGACGATGAAGCGTGTAATCATCAACATTCATTACTTCCGGGACAAGCAGAAACGGGCTTCCCCATCCCACCGATTTAACGCCGTAATAACGGAGCAGGAATTCCTGCTCGGTTGATTTACCAACGCCTCCCTGAACGGTAACATCGTAATGAAGTTTTTCCTCATTTATCCGGATCTCTTTTTTGATAAGAGCCGGGAGATAGATCTCTTTAAGCTCTTTCATCAGTTCATCTTTTTTATCCTTGAATTCCTGAAGAATCGGACCCATTAGCAATCCGTCAGTTGCAAAAGCGTGTCCGCCGCAATTAAGACCGGATTCAATTCTGAATTCCGAAACCCATAATCCTTTTTTAGCAAGAAACTTTCCCTGTATCAGAGCTGAGCGGTAATCGCTTACCTTGATTACAATTCTCTTTTTGAAAGCGCAGTTTTCGTCCGGATAGAAACCTTTAAATGTTTCGATATAACTGTAGAGTCTCGGATTCATTCCTGCAGAAAAAACTATCGACCCGTTTACGCTGCTATCGGCAAATCCGCGCAAAGCAGCGTGTGCATCGTTGAATTCATTTGAAAGAGGATTTCCCTCCGGGTCATAATTAGTTTTATCCAGTTTGGTCATAATGTTTGTTTCAATAGACCCCGCATAAATACCATTACGAAGCTCATCCTGCGTTTTTTTCCGGATTGTCTCATCTTTCTCCTTCAGCATTCCGATGTATTTAAGTTTCAGGTCGGAAGAATCGGGGAGCATCTCAAAATATTTCGTTATTCCGCTATCCGGGGTGAATGAAGAATTTTTCAGTTCTTCAAACTGTTTCTTCACGGTCGAGTCTATCATATTCAGGTAGGCGGTTACTCTTTTGGCTCTGGCGTCATCTGTTTTTTCATCGATCGGAAGATATGTGAGTCCCGCTTTTTCCTCGTAGTGTTTTCTCAAACGCTCCATCAGAGTATCGTCTACGAGTGAAATTACAGAGGAGATTCCATATTTAGCCACTTTAAGGGGCGCGTCAACGGAAAACGCCACACCTAGAAGCGGGATGTGAAAGGTATGTCCTTGAGATCTATTCATTTTTATCCGACAATCTTTAATTGTACAAATCCGCTTGCAGGAAATATTACAGACAAGGTTGAAACTATTTTCAAACGCATGGATACTTCCTTCCGCGTTCAAAAATAGCAATTATTTACCGTGGTAAAAGTGCGGGCGGGGGCAATGAATCAACTTTTACATTTCTTTTACAATTCCGGGTCGAAAACCGGCTCACTTACTCATTGAATATGGCGCGGAACTCCCGGCAAATGCCCGGGTTTTGTTCGGCCGATCCTGCATTACGAATCTGAGGACGCCGCCGTTTACGATTTCTGCATGAGTAATAAAACTTCTGTCGATCTTTTTTCCGTTCAGAAAAACTTCTTTTATATAGATATTCTTTGCTGAAAGATTTTCGGAACTGATTTTAAATCTCTTTCCGTTCTCCAGATTAATTAATGCTTCATCCACACAAGGGCTTCCTATAACATATTCATTGCTTCCCGGCGCGACAGGGTAAAATCCCATCACGCTGAAAATATACCAGGCGGACATTTGTCCGCAGTCGTCATTTCCGCAGAGACCGTGCGGTTCAGGTTTGTACATTGTATTAACAATCTGATGGATTCTTTCCTGAGTCTTCCACGGCATTCCGGCAAAGTTATACATATAGGGAACATGATGAGAGGGTTCGTTCCCGTGAACATAATTGCCGATCATTCCCACTTTGGTAACATCCTCACTTTCTCCGAAATATTTATCCGGCAGATCAAACGTGAAAAGCGAGTCTAGCCAGGTAACCAATTTTTCTTTGCCGCCAATAAGGTTTATGAAACCATTTACATCGTGCGGCACGTACAAAGAATAATTCCAGGCGTTGCCCTCTATATATCCCTGATTTGCAACGCTCAAAGGATCGAACGGCATTTTAAATGTTCCGTCCGATTTTTTTGCTCTAAGATAGCCGGTGCTGCCGTCGAAAATATTTTTGTAGCTGGCTGCGCGTTTTAAAAATTCATCCGCTTCTTTCTTTCTCCCGAGTTTCTGTGCCATTTTATAGATTGTCCAGTCATCATAAGCGTACTCTAAAGTCTTAGACGCCGAATTTGAGCTCAAATCCTCCGGGACAAATCCGAATTTTTTATATGCGCCGATGCCGTCGTAGAGGTCATAATTAGCGCTTGCCAGAATTGCATCAAATGCTTTGTTCACATCAAATCCGCCGATGCCTTTCATAAAAGCATCCGCGATAACAGGAACCGCGTGATATCCGATCATACACCAGTTTTCGTTTGCCCAGTGTGACCATACCGGCAAAATTTTGTGAACGCTTTGTTCATAATGTGCTATCATCGAATTGACTATATCTCCCGTACGCTTCTGCTGAATTATCGTATAGAGCGGGTGAAGCGCGCGGTAGGTATCCCACAAAGAAAATGTCGTATAATTAAGAGATTCTTTCGACTTATGAATATTCTGATCAAGCCCCCGGTATTCACCATTCACATCGGAAAAAATATTCGGATTCAAAAAGCTGTGGTACATTGCGGTGTAAAAATTTATTTTTCTCTCTTCGCTTGTCTCGACCGTAATTTTTGAAAGCTCTTTATTCCATTTATCTCTTGCCCGGTCAACTGCTTTATCAAAATTCCAGCCCGGTATTTCCGCCCGCAGATTTTCGAGCGCGTTTGCCGTGCTTACACCGCTCAGCGCGACCTTTACTAATATTTCTTCTCCCTCTTCAGTATTAAAATTGAAGGCGCATTTTACTTTATGTCCGGCTCTCTCGGGAAAATTTTCATTCTGATTGAACTTGCGCCAGAATCCGCCGTAAATAATCTGCTCGTCATTTCTCAGCTGATACGATTTAACCGATTTCGAAAATTCCATAGCGAAATAGATATACCGTGTGCGGGCCCAACCGTTAGTCTGGCGGAAGCCGGTAACCAAAGTTTTATTTTCCACACGGACAGATGACCAGACAACCTTTCCATCGTAATTATATATTCCGGAAGTCATATCCAATATTATATGCGCGTCATCCGTTTTAGGAAACTTATATTTATGGAATCCGACCCGCTCGCTTGCCGTAAGTTCCACATCTATATTATAGTCATCAAGATGAACCGAATAGAAGCCCGGTTTAGCTCTCTCCTTTGCGTGTGTGAATCGGGAGCGGTAACCGCTTTCCGGATTTTCCTTTGTCCCGGGATTAAATTGAATTTTTCCGGTAGTGGGCATCATTAAAAAATCGCCGAGATCGGAGTGTCCTGTTCCGTTGAGGTGAGTGTGTGAAAATCCTACGATTGTTTTATCAGCATACTGGTATCCCGCGCAATATTTATAAACATCCGGGTTGTAGCCCTTGCCGCTGCTGTATAAAACAGAATCGGTTTCCGGACTGAGCTGGACCAATCCGAACGGAACTACCGCGCCCGGGTATGTGTGACCCATATCGTCTGTCCCTATAAACGGATTAACATAATCGTACGGGGTTTTTATTCCGTTTTGTGCAAAAAGAGTTAACGAATAGAGCGAGATAAACAGATAAAAATATTTTTTCATTCCGGTTTCCTTTAAACAATAGACCGCGGATAGTTTAAATCAAAAAAAATTATTTAGTCTGCGTTTTATTAATTTCAAACGCCTATATCTTCATTCCATAATGCGGATTTTTCTTCAATGAATTTCGTCATCATAGTAATGCATGTTTCATCCTGAAGGACTTCAATATTCACTCCCCTTGATTTGAGGTGTTTCTCTTCCCCCATGAAGGTTTTGTTCTCTCCGATTATTACTTTCGGTATGCCGTAAAGGATTATCGCACCGCTGCACATGGGACAGGGAGAAAGAGTGGTATACAAAACACTCTCTTTATATACCGATGCCGGCAGTCTTCCTGCGTTTTCAAGAGCGTCCATTTCGCCGTGCAGAATAGGGCTCCCCTTCTGAATGCGGAGGTTATGTCCCCTGCCAATTATCTTTCCGTTGTGAACAATAACAGATCCGATCGGAATGCCCCCTTCGTTTAATCCCAGCTGCGCCTCTTCAATCGCCGCACGCATAAATTGATCCATATAAACTCCTCTTTAAATTTTTATTTGTACTATCAACACATGATGATTTTTAATGAACATTCAACGTGCTTCCGCCTATGAATTCGCGCAACACCGAATCGCCCGGAATAGCTGAATCATCTTCCATCGGATCAAGCGCTTCGAGCATTTTGCGCACACGCGCCGCACGTATATAGGCGTCTTCTCTCAGCGGGTCACCCTGATATTTTTTTTCCCACTCCTTAAACAGTTCAAGCATTTTAGGTCTGTAGATCGGGACTTCAAAGGGCATAGAGGTATTTACTATATAATCCGCGGTACCGCTGTAAGGAAGGATATTTCGTTTTTCCGAGGAGCGGACATAGTGCCAATGAAGAAGCGTCTGTTCCGGATTATAGGCGCGGTGAACTGAATCGCGAAGCATCCGGCGGATTAACCGGAGGTCAGTCCATCTAATATACTGGTCGTCAGGCATCTTCATCTGAAGGAGGGGTTCCAGATACAATTTGAATTTTTGCGCGGCTGGAATTTCACGGCTGAATTCAGGAAAGAGTCCGTGCAGACTATCTATTAATAGTACTTCATTTTCTCGC
This sequence comes from Melioribacteraceae bacterium, assembly GCA_041674325.1. Classification (GTDB taxonomy): domain Bacteria; phylum Bacteroidota; class Ignavibacteria; order Ignavibacteriales; family Melioribacteraceae; genus Fen-1258. Next base: position 10,110 of record JBAYWA010000009.1, read on the forward strand.
AGCTGAAGCGGGGTCTGATTATCAAACCGCTTTCCCTGTTTAAAATCGTAATACGGCACCAGAACTTCTTCTCCGGCTGCAAGACGTTTAAGGTGATCATTGATAAGATCCAGATCCAGGGCCTGTGGAGTTTCAAAATCATAGTCGCCGAATTCATCTTTAGGATGCATCTCCAGATCAAAGAAATAATTATCGACAACAAGCGCTACAAATTTCATCCCCATTTTATTCAGTCTCTGTTCCAGTTTCATTGTGGTTGTGGTTTTTCCCGAAGAGGAGGGTCCGCTTACCATAACCATTCTCAATTCAGCCGCTCTCTCTTTTATCAGTTCGGCCGCAGTATCGAGCTGTGTTTCATAGAATGTTTCCGCTTCGTGAACAATCTGCGGAAACTGACCTTTTCTTATCCTGCTGTTAGTTCCCTCCACAGTATTAAGATCGTGCGCCACAGCCCAATCGAGAGAGCGCCAGACTTTTTTCCATGGAATTAATTCATTCGGCTTGGAAAAATGGCGCGAGTTCTCTCTTCTTCTCTGCGCGGCTTCTTCTCTGTAGAGAATGAATTCTTTGGCAACTTTAGCGTGTCCGTTTTCAATAAGGACTTTTTCAATTATATCCTGAATCTCTTCAACATGGGGTTTGTAATTCCCGTCAAATTTTTCCTCGAGCATAGCAATAACCTGTTTAGCCAGTTCGGCGGCTTTCTCTTTATCGCGCCCACCAACAGAAACGGCGGCTCTGTAGATTACATTAGAAATGCGATCCGGATTGAAAGGCACAACGGCGCCGCTTCTTTTGATTACAAATTTGAATTTGCTCATTAAATGCTCCGCAGCTTTATTTTAATTAAAATTAAATTAACTTCTTTACAATTATAGATCAAAAGAGCTTACTCCTCTTTTTTCCTGTACTTTTTCGTTCGGCTAATTATGAGATGGACAACTGCAACTACCGAGCTTCCTGCTATCAAACCGGAATATTGTTTCATATAGGTAAAAGAATTTTCAGTAAAAATAAGGGATGTGTTTCCAGCAAGGATAATAGAGACGGGCAGCCATAAAATACCCAGCACCAGAAAAATTTTCATTATTGTTCCCATCGTTTTGTTTCTGCATACAAGCAGATATGAGATGGCCGGGAGATTTATAAAAATAATCCAGGAAGTCAACGTCCCCAAATGAATATCAAAAAGAAGACCGACTTTGTAAGTCAGCATACCGCTTCCGGATGAGATAAAAATAACCGCGGCAAGCAGAATGATACCCGAGGTAATGAGATAAATTTTTCTTTTAGATTCTTTCATTTTCTATGGAGAATAATTTTATTTGCCATAACCGACAGTCTGACTCAAAAGAATTTTCTGTTCCATTCTCAGGTTTAATGCCTTGCTCAGTTTTTCTTTTGGAATTAATCCTCTCACCACAACCGAGAGATCCTGGGAAGCGCAGTAGAGATAGACGTTCTGGGCCATAAATCCGGCATCTGCCGAAGTAAATATGGTTTTGGTTTCTTCGCTATCATTCGATTTGATCTTCGCATAATCCGAGACATACAGAAGATTTACGGGAGCGGTCTTCACAAAATCCTGAACGCCAAAAAGCTCTCTGAAATCCCCTTCCACAACCGGAAGAAGCAGATGTGATACAGCGTCGTACAAATATACTCCGTTCTCGAAAGCAATATAGATGTCAATTTCCTTCCAATTATGCGCCGACGGGGCAGTTCGATTCCCCGAGGCCGGCCTGTTTACCCCGCCTGCTGCCCATAAAATATTTGAGACATCCTGAAGCGGGAGCTGTCTAGTATCAAAGCTGCGGGAAGATTTCCGGAGGGTCAGGGCCTGCATCAACGGTTTACCAATTTCTCTCTGGGGCGGAGGTAGTAAAACCGCAACAAAATCTCCTCCCTGAGCAATGACCGCTGAGGAGATCAGCAAGAAAGCCAATAATATTTTTTTCATGGTTCCATCTCTGATTTTTTTAAACGAATCTATATAATTAATTATCAATCTCCGATAGAAGGTATACAGCAAAAGAGGCAAGCCAGTGTTCCCCTTCGTAACTTCCGCTGGCGATATTTGAAAGCCCTGCCTCCGAGTGTTTTTGTGCGGAAGCAGAAAGAATTTTTTTCAGAGGATTACTCTCCGGCATTTGCGCCGCGATTCCGAACATGCACCAGGCCCTGCTTAAATTTAATCCGTCGAGATGAACAAGTTTGGGGTCTGTTCTATCTGTTACAACCGCGGGTTCAAGCAAATTAACCGCGGCATCTAATCCGGGAATAAACTCATTGAACCATTTTATAAATTCGTCAGTGTTTAATATTCTTCTCATCAGATCGGCTTCCATTAATGCCGGCGAGAAGAAATCCTCTCCGCCCGGCTCCCATTTAGGATCGTAATTTTTATCGTTCCCGTAATAAGCAAGCGCTCTCTCTTTCAGAAGACTCTCAAATTTTTCATTTTTAGTTTTCACCGCGTAATCTAGCGCGAAAGCAATTCCGAATGCGGTATTGGGATGAACTCCGGTCCTGATTGGGTAATTCTGTTTTGGCAGAAAGTTTATATAACTCTGAACCAGTGCTTTTGAAAGGGGTTGAAGATTCTGATTCCAGAGTTTTCCGCCGGCATCATCCCATCCGGTCAGTTCTTCCTGAAGCTTCAGAAGCCAGGTCCAGCCGTATGTCCGCTCAAACGATTTTCTGTTTCCCTGATTTAAATATTCGACCTCTATTTTGATATTTTCAGCCGAAAGATTTTCATTGAGCGCTTTTCTGACTGCCGGAGCATTTTCCATATCCGGAAATTTTTTCAGAAGACGGACAAGCATCCAATGCCCGTGTACGGAGGAGTGCCAATCGAAACATCCGTAGAACGCGGGATGCATAACCGAGGGAGCCAGAACTTCTGTTGATTTGTTCATTACATGATCGGGTTTATTCGGGTACTCTTTCTGAACACACTTTAACGCAAGATCCGCAAACCCGGCCGCAATCTTTTTATCTAATCTATTCTTTACGCGACCGCTCATATCGCTCTGTCCGCTGATGCTATCGGGCCGTGAAAATATAAAGGCAGAAAGCAAAAAGAAGCAGTAAATCTTTTTCACTTTTACTCCGGAATTTTAATTTACCAATTAATGCTGAGCAACTTTTGCGCGGTGAATGCTGATGGTCTTCCAAACATTGCCGGTTACATAGACTTCGTATTTCAGCCATTGCTCGTCCATCTCGGCCCGTGAATTATAATCGCACACAATCATCGAGCCGATCATTTTTCCATCATCGTCGAGTATAGCGGACGCATAAAGCCATTTTTTTTCGTCAAACATTTTTTGGGCATACTTCAGATGGTCTTCCCGCACAGCCATGCGTCTCTCTAATGCTTTTTCATCCGTTCCGTCATAAGCAATAACAATAAACTGCAATTCGATTCTCCCTTTTATCCGTTGACCAATTTCATTCCCGATTCGCTTTTTCTCGCGCCTCTTACACTGCCGGAAAGAGAATTAATTTCCTCTAATTCATCTCCGGTTAATTTTATCTCAGCCGAGAGGATGTTCTCCATCAGATATTTTCTTCTCTTTGTTCCGGGTATCGGAAAAATATCATCTCCCCGTGAAAAGAGCCAGGCAAGCGCAATCTGACCGGCGGTGCATTTTTTCCGGACTGCAATCTCCTCAAGAACTTCAACAACCTTAAGATTTGTCCGAAAATTTTCCTCTTCGAAGAGGGGCACTTTTTTTCTGAAGTCGTTATCATCGAAAAGATTTATATCTTTTACTTTACCGGTCAGAAATCCTCTGCCAAGAGGACTGTATGGAACAACCGCAATATCAAGGTCCCGGCAAGTCTGCAGAATTGAATTTTCAATATCTCTCACCCAGATTGAGTACTCGGTCTGAAGTGCTGTTATCGGATGAATTTTAACTGCGCGTTTAATACTTTCGGCAGACGCTTCGGAGAGTCCGAGACACTTTACCTTTCCCTCTTTTACCAGATCCGCCATAGCGCCCACAGACTCCTCGATTGGCACATCGGGATCGACGCGATGAAGATAATAGAGATCTATGCAGTCGATTCCGAGTCTTCTCAGGCTTGCATCACAAGCCCGCCGGGCATAATCGGGCCGGCCGCTTATTCCCGCTTCGTTCGGAAGAAATCCGAATTTTGTGGCTATGACCGCCTCGTTTCTTCTCTCCTTCAAAGCTTTTCCAACGAGAGATTCATTATGCCCGTTTCCATAAACATCCGCAGTATCAAAAAAATTAACTCCCGAATCCAAAGCTGAGAGTATTGTTGCGACCGATTCTTCGTCATTTGTCCGGCCGTACCATTCGGACATTCCCATACATCCCAGTCCAAGAATCGAGGCATTTAGAGTGCTGCCGCCAAGTTTCCGTTTTATCATGCTGTCCTCTTTTTTCTCAACTCACAATTTCTACAATATCTGTTTTATTCGGAACCACGCATAAAAATTCGAACGGCAGATCCCCTATTGTTTTATATGAATGGGGCACTCCCGCGGGGATAAAAACAACATCGTCTTTATTCACTACAAATTCATCGGCTCCTATTACAACTTTCGCACTGCCGCCTAAAACAAGCTGTTCGTGTTCAACACTGTTTGTGTGCATCGGCATTCCCCCGCCCGGTTCAATGGTGAATTTGCGCATAGCAAAATTGGGTCCTTCTTCGGAACCGATAAGAACCTGTCTGGCGGTCCCGGTTCCCGCTTTTACATTCTCTTTCGGGATAGAGTTTATTTTTTTTACCGGCATATTAGATCCCTCTGAAATCATTAAAATATCCGGATAAATTTAACTAAAAGGAGATTCAGATTTTAACCGATAATAACTTTTCGTAATTTTCTTTCGTCTTATAATAAGCCGTTAATTTTGCAAATTAAAATCAGGGCCTTCTATGAAATTCATCAAATTCTTGCTGATCATCTCTTTCTATATAACATCCTTAGTCCCAGCATCATCGAGAGGAAAAATTCTCACTGTTGCAGAAAAATCGAATTTTGAATCCACTTCGCGATATTCCGAAGTGATGGATTTCTTCAAACAATTGAAAAAAATCTCACCGAATATTAAGATAGAATCGATCGGGAAAAG
>JBAYWA010000010.1:0-14965 GCA_041674325.1 Melioribacteraceae bacterium
AAATCCTCACGCAAGAAACCCGAATTCAGGTCGGATTCTACATCCCTGTTTGTCGCGCTGATTATCCGTATATCGATCTTACGCGTTATGCTCTCGCCGACCCGTTCAAATTCCATGCTCTGAAGAAAGCGGAGAAGTTTAACCTGCATCGTTTTTGGTATCTCGGCAACCTCGTCCAGAAATACTGTTCCGGTGTCAGCCAGTTCTAATCTTCCCAGTCTGTCTTTAATCGCGTTAGTGAATGCGCCTTTTACATGCCCGAATAATTCGCTCTCGAATAGATTTTCCGGAATTGATGAGCAGTTAATAATTATAAACGGATTATTTACACGCTGGCTGTTTTTATGTATGAAGCGGGCAAGAACTTCTTTTCCCGTTCCGCTTTCACCCTCAATTAAAATAGGAATGTCGCTGTCCGCCACATCCGTTGCTGTTTTTAAAATCTCCTTCATTGTTTGATTAACGGCTACAAGGTTTTCCTCGTCGAATCGTTCCGTCAGCTGATAGGTCAATCCCTTCAACTTCTTATTCATCCGGTGATGTTCAAATACGCGTTCGACAATATGAATGAATTCTTTGTGTGTAAAGGGCTTTGTAATGTAATCATATGCCCCCTTCTTAATGGCTTCAACGGCCGATTCAATAGAGCCGTGCGCGGTCATAAGAACAACTGTCGTTTCAGGAGAATTTATCTTCAGTTCGCTCAGGACCTGAAGTCCGTTCATCGGCTGCATTTTTAAATCTATGAATGCGAGGTCAAAGTAGATCTCTTTAGAGCGCTCTAAAGCGGGCGCCGGATTTGAGAAAACTTCGGGAAAATAACCCGATGAACTCAGGGAGAGTTCTATTGTCTTAAGAATATTAATTTCGTCATCTATTACAAGAATTTTTCCTTTATACATTTAAGCTGCCGGTAATTTAATTTGAAAAGTGCTTCCCTGACCCAAGTCACTGAAAGCTTTAATCTCGCCATTGTGAAGCTCAATTACTTCCTTTGCTATCGAAAGCCCTAGACCAAGACTGCCGGGCGCGGTATCGTCAATCTGTATGAATTTATCAAAGATTTTTTTCAGGTTATCCGGACTGATTCCTATACCCGTATCAGATATCTCAATCATCAGATTCTCTTCCGACTTTGAAAAACGGACGTTTATCTCTCCCCCATTCGGCGTAAACCTCAAGGAATTGGAAACAAGATTCTCTATCGCGCTGATAATATTATCGTAGCTTCCGTTTATCATCAGGTGATCGCTGTCGTCCTGAATCAGCAGGCTGATATTGCTTTCCCGGGCAAGAATGGAGAATTTTTTAAGAATGTGCTCCGCGAGTTTATGAGCTTCGAATTTTTCGAATTTTATTCTTCCAATGTTCGATTCAAGTTTTGTAAGTTCAAGGATTTCGTAAACCAGTTTATTGAGCCGCTCATAATCTTCCTTCATTGAGGCTACAAGCTCATTCTGCTGGTTTGTCAGCTCGCCCACCACCTTATCTTCAATTATGCCGAGCGCCATTCCGAGCGAAGTCAGAGGAGTTTTAAGCTCGTGCGAAACCTTGGCTATGAATTCCGACTTCATCCTGTCAAGTTCCTGATATTTTGTAATATCGTTGAATACGATTACCGTTCCCTGGAGCTCGCTTTCCGGAATTTCAAGAGACGCCGCAATTACTTTGAAATATTTCTGATTTCCCTCGGCGTCCTTAACCTGAATAGTATCATCTTTTAAAAACAATCCGTCGGAATCGGCCGGTTTATTTCTTTTGCCCGCCTCTTCGGTGGATGATATGAGTTTCTTAATTGTTTGAAGATCAAAAAGCTGATTACGAAACGATTCGTTAAAAGTTTTATTGGAGAGAACGATGTTAAAATTCTCGTCCACCATAAGAACCGGTTCGTTCATGCTTTCAATAATGAGTTCCGATTTCTTCTTCTCATATAAAATTTTATTCAAATTAAACCGTTCATACATCTGAAGCTTTTCGCTCATCTTATTGAACTCTTCGGCCAGACTGTTTATCTCATCCGCGTTCTCATCAATTTCTATCCGCTCATCGAAATTTCCTTCGGCAATATGAGTAACGGATTCCCGAAGCTTTGAGATCGGCTTAACTATATAGTTGGAAAATTTTGATCCGAAGGCCAGACTTATCCCAATTGCGCCGAATAAGATCAGAAGAATTGCAATGGTCGCGCTCTGGGTCAGATCTTTTACTTCAACAACGGACTTATTCAGCAGTTTATGATTGAGTTCAAGAATACCGTTATTAATCCGCTTTATTGCCTGAATTTCGGTTACGAACATCACATAATCGCTTTTTAATGTCTGTCTTTTTTCAGCCCGGTAAATATTGAAATCTATATTATTATAAATATCTTTCAGAAATTTCAGGTACTGAGAATTCAGCGTATCAAGAATGTCTTTTCCTTCCGGAGTATTTACAGACTGGCGCGCCATCTCGTACCAGTAATAAAAATCGTTTCTGTTTTTCTCAAACGATTCATCCCCCTGCTCAAAACTCTTATTGTACATCACCACAATTGCCTGAAGCTGCTCATCCAGCGCGCGGCCCATGTTATCCGCGGCTATAAGACTCGTATAATTCTCCTGCATTGTTTTTTTTATCAGTTCATTGAGATAATAAAAATTATAGATGCTCCAGAGGGTTGCAAAAAACATGATCAGCAGAATGACTGTGAAGCCAAGGAGTATTTTGCTGCGCAGACTTGTTGTGTATAAATTTATCATTAGTTCAAATACAATTTAATTGCCGGCTATAAAATAACTGATTGCGCCCCTTAAATAAACATCTTTTTATTTACGCTTTTCAAGTTACTTCTTTTGAAAGGATTGGCGGACCTGTTTTTATTTTTGCGCCGGTTATTCAAAAAAATCTGACGTTATCCGTTGAATCCTCCCCCCGTGTGTTCTATCTTTATATAAGAATTTTTGAACCATCCGGATTCAATATGAAAAATCTTCTAAAGTTTTTTCTGCTTCCATTTTTTTCAGCAATCAATTTGTCCGCTCAACCGGGATCTCTCGATTCAGGAGGAAAGCTTTCCCCATTTCAAGCCTCTTACGATGTAAAATTTTATGATATAAGTCTGGCCATAGACGCAAATGAAAAAGCGATAGGCGGAACGGTTATTATGAGAGCCGCCGCTGTAAATGATTTGAATAAAATTTTGATAGATCTCGACACCACCTTTCAGGTAGAAAGCATTCAATTGAACGAAGCCGGTAAGGGAATCGATCTAACCTTCAAACAAGAAAAAGGGATGCTCTGGATAGACTTTCCTGCCACAATAAGGAGCGGGGAATTATTTTCAATAAAGATCAGTTATGCCGGCGCTCCAAGAATTGCAAAAAATCCCCCGTGGGATGAAGGCTTCGTATGGTCAAAATCGAAAGATGGGAGCGACTGGATTACGGTTACCTGCCAGGGCGGCGGCGCGGATGCCTGGTGGCCGTGCAAGGATCATCCGTCCGATAGACCCGATTCCGTTTCGCTCCATTTTACCGTGCCTTCAAACCTGATCTGCATCGGAAGCGGAAAATTGAAATCGGAAAAGGATAACAACGACGGAACAAAAACCTGGAACTGGTATGTGTCTACCCCAATCAATAATTACTGCGTGATGTTTTATATTGGCCCCTACAGAGCTATAGAATATGATTACACAAGCATCACCGGAGAAAAATTTCCTTTTACAGTCTGGGTCCTGCCAGAAAATTATGAGAAAGCCAAAGCGCACGCTCCGCAGTTTCTCCTTCAGATGAAAGTCCAGGAGGAGCTTATAGGCCCCTATCCGTTCCGTGCGGATAAATATTCTGTTGTGGAAGCTCCTCATCTCGGAATGGAACATCAGACTGCAATAGGGTACGGGTACGGCTGGAAAAACCATAAGGACTTTGAGTTCGATTGGCTTCATCACCACGAATTTTCTCACGAATGGTGGGCTAATCTTGTTGCGTGCCGCGACTGGAGCGAATTCTGGATTGCCGAAGGGCTGGGTACATATATGCAGCCACTCTATCTTGAAAAAGTCTTCGGCAAAAAAGATTACTTCCGTTATATGAAAAGTATTAAGCGGTTCTCCAACAAAAAAGCGCTGGCTCCAAGAGAAGAGCTCCCCTCAAGTGAAGGTTATAGTCTGGATATTTATTATAAAGGCGCCTGGGTTGTTCATACTTTGCGATATTATCTGGGCGATGAGACATTTTTTAAAATCCTGAGGAGATGGTCCTACCCTACGGAAGAGATGGAAAAGATCACTGACGGGAGACAATGCAGGCTTGCTACTACGGACGAACTTCTCCGGACGGCTGAGTTGATTTCCGGAAAAGATTTGAAATGGTTCTTCGAGGTATATCTGAGAAACGCACCACTCCCAAAACTTAAAATTCTGCGGGAAGGCGATAAAATTAAACTCGGCTGGGAAACATTGAACAACCTGCCGTTTTCACTACCGGTTGATGTTAAGATCAATGGAATAATTTCGAGAGTGGAAATGAAAGACGGCAGAGGGGAATTTAATATTCAGGATAATGCTGAATTTGCAATTGACCCGGAAGATTGGATACTGATGGAACGCGTTAAGTGAGATATTTCTCTTAAACGCATCTGAATTAATTTTATTGTTTAAAAATATTTTTAATTAATATGTGAGTTGATGCATGAACGAAGTACTCATTCTATTATTAATAGGCCTTGCCGCCGGATTGGTAAGCGGCGTTCTGGGAATCGGCGGCGGAATAATTATTATACCGATGCTTGTTGGTTTTCTGGGGTATTCCCAGAAAAATGCCCAGGGCACTTCATTGGGCTTGCTTTTACTGCCGATTGGCATTCTTGCCGTAATGAATTACTACAAAGCCGGATATGTTAATCTGAAGGCGGTCGGCATTATGGTTGTGACATTTGTAATCGGAAGCTATATCTCTTCGCTTTATGCAATTACGCTCCCTGAAGGAATTTTGAAAAAGATCTTTGCCGTTTTTCTTCTCGCTTATTCGATAAAATTATTCATGGGAAAATAATTTTTAGATTATAAAGTTAACGAGGCTTTTATTTTTTCTAAATCCATTTCCAGAACTTCGGCCATCCTGCTGGCTCTGCTGGTGACTTTCCTCTGGTCCACTTCATTTATAATAATTAAACTGGGACTGAGAGATATCCCTCCGTTAACTTATGCGGGGCTCCGTTACGTGCTTGCATTCTTTGTTCTGCTTCCGTTTGCGCTTACGAAAAAAAGAATTGAAGAGATTAAAAGTATCGATAAAAAAAACTGGCTGAAACTCGGAGCACTCGGATTTCTGTTTTACACTTTTACTCAGGGCACACAATTCATAGGATTGTCTCTTCTTCCAGCGGTTACTGTGAGTTTGCTGCTTAATTTCACTCCGATCATAGTAGCGGTTATGGGAATTTTTCTTCTCTCCGAAAAACCAACTCTGATTCAGTGGGCCGGAAGTTTTCTCTTTATCGCCGGCATTCTGGTTTATTTTTATCCGGTTAATCTGCCCGGCGGAACCGCCCTCGGCATTGCGGTAATGACTATAGGCGTTTTGGCAAATGCTGCCTCTTCCGTGTTAGGCCGGAGCGTTAACAGATCCGGAAAATTTGATCCCCTGACCGTCACGTTAATAAGCATGGGGATAGGTTCTTTTATTATGCTCATAACGGGAATTATAGTACAGGGCCTGCCCGCAATAAGTTTTACAAATGTTTTATTCCTCTTATGGCTATCAGTTATCAATACCGCGTTCGCGTTTACTGTCTGGAATCTTACGCTGCGCAGCCTGACGGCAATGGAGTCGAGTATAATAAACGGTACAATGTTAATTCAGATCGCATTGCTCGCCTGGATCTTTCTGGGCGAAATAATTACCGCTAAAGAAGCGATCGGAATGCTCATCGCGTTAGGAGGTGCCGGGATTGTCCAGTTCAGAAAAAAACAATAACATCTGCGGGATATTTTTATAAACCATTAAAACAGAAGACCGGGTTATGAAAAAATTATTAACGATATTTTTTATCGCGCTCCAATTGAATGCCCAATCACAATATGAGCCGTGGATCTTATCGGCGCCGGCTAAAAAAGAATTCACAAAAATTAATGTTGGCGGAACGACGGTTATTCCGAACGGGCGATTTATTGTCCCGCTCGGAAAGAACATATTCACGGCGCCTCATCCGTACGGATTAGCTGTAAGCCCTGACGGAAATATAATTGTCACCGCAAATTCGGGAACCGCCCCCCTTTCAATTACAATTATTAAAAATGCTCTTGGCGATAATCCTGCAATTCAGCAGATTCCTCCCGGAGCCAGAACCGATAAGGGAGTGCTTGCCTCTGTCTTTATGGGTCTTGCGATCTCTCCCGGCGGAGAGATTGTTTATGTGGGAGGCGGTCAGGCCAATTGTATCTACCTATTTAATGTTGCAACCGGCGCGAAGATTGATTCTATAGACTGCTCCGCTGTTGATAATCAAAACGATTATACTCACGGCTATATCGGAGATCTGATTTTATCCCGCGACGGGAATAAAATATTCGCGGTCGATCAGATTAATTTCAGAATGGTTGTGGCGGATACGAAGACAAAAAAAATAGTGCAGAGTGTTCCGGTAGGCAGATATCCGTTCGGAATCGCTTTCTCGCCCGATGAAAAAAATATTTTTGTGGCCAATGTCGGCATGTATCAATACAACCGCATCGGAGGAATTACAAAGGAGAATGTTAATCAGAAAGCCCTTGGATTCCCCCCGTTTCCATATTTGTCAAAGGAATCCGAGAAAGGGGTAAGAATCGGAGATCTCGATGTGCCCGGTCTAGGCGATCCCCACTCCAGCGATGCATTTTCAGTATTCGTGATTGCGAAGAGAAAGAAAGGATACGAGGTTACGGCGAAGATAAAAACCGGAACTCAGATCGGGGAAGTGATAGAAGGAATTCCCGCGGTTGGCGGGGCAAGCCCCAACTCGCTGGCGGCAACCGGAAAATTTGTCTTCGTGAGCAACGGAAGCAACGACAATATCTCGGTTATAGACATTAAAAAGAAAAAAGTAATTAATTCAATAAAGCTATCGCCCGACGAACGTCTTAAAAATTTCCGCGGATTAATTCCGTTCGGCTTAACGCTTTCGCCTGACGGAAGACGGCTATACGCCGCGGAATCGGGGATCAACGCAATAGCGGTCATCGATGTAAACAAAATGAAAGTGCTCGGTCATATACCATCCGCCTGGTTTCCCGCAAAATTGAAAATGGACAGGACCGGTAAAAAATTGTTCGTCGCAAACGCAAAGGGATTGGGAAGCGGGCCTAACGGCGGAGTAAATTTCAAATCCGGACCCGAAGGGAGCTATATCGGAAATCTTATGAGGGGCTCGGTAACTATAATTGATCTCCCAAAAGATGATGAACTGGCTTCGCTTACTCAAAAAGTTATAGAGAATAATTTCTCAATGGCAAAATCAAACTCGCCGGAATTTTCTGAACGTAAAAATAATCCCATCCCGCTTTATCCGGGGGAAAAAGATTCTCCGATTAAACATATAGTCTTTATCACAAAAGAGAATAGAACATTCGATGAAGTGTTTGGGCAGATAGAAAAAGCGGACGGGGATTCAACCCTTGCCAGATACGGCAGAAACGTATCGTTCACCAACAGGAAAAAAACTTCGGGGGTTGACAATACAACGGTTTTCAAAAATCACCTCGGGCTCGCCGAAAAATTTGCCATTGCCGATAATTTCTATGTCGACTCTGATGTTTCGGCGGACGGTCACCGCTGGCTTGCGAACACTTATCCTAACGAGTGGGTCGAGGCAACAACACCTGCCAATTACGGAAACAACCGGGAATTCAAGGAAGACTCAAAAGCCCCCGGTGTTTTTGCGATGACCGGATCAGCCGGAGCGGTCTACCCGGAGGATATGAACGAAGCCGGAACTCTCTGGGATCATCTGGAGCGGAATAAAAAGGAGTTTTTCAATTTCGGATGCGGACTGATGTTTGAGCCGGGAGTATATCATGAGAGTTTTAAATATACCGGCGTTAAAACTACGGTAAACTTTCCCGTATCGGCACCCCTCTATAAAAATTCATCGAAGACCTATGCGACTTATAATACAAGCATTCCCGATCAGTTCCGTGTTGATATGTTCATTAAAGAGTTTAAAGAAAAATGGCTCGGCGGAGAAAAACAGATGCCTTCCGTTATCACAGCGATAGTTCCCAACGATCATGGCGCCGGAGAGCGGCCCGATGCCGGCTACCCGTTCCGGGAAAGTTATATGGTTGATAACGATCTTGCTGTGGGACGCATTGTTGAATTTCTCTCCCATACTCCGTACTGGAAAAATATGATGATAGTAATAACCGAAGACGATGCCCAGAACGGGGTTGATCATATTGACGCGCACAGAAGTATATTGATGGTTATCTCCCCTTACGTTAAACGGAATTATGTAAGTCATATCCACTACAGCTTCGGAAGCATATTTAAAACATTCTGGAATATACTCGGTGTTCCTTATCTGAATCAGTTTGACGCCGGGGCAAATGATCTTTCCGATTTCTTTACGGATAAACCCGATTTTACTCCCTATTCGGCGCTTGATATAGACAGAAGAATATTTGATCCTCAAAAAGCATTGACCCCGCTCGATGAAAAATTCGACTGGAAATCATTGGAAGAATCGCCGGAACTGGATAAAGTTGAAGATATGATGAAGGAATCGAAAGAGGATGAAAAGGACCGTCTTGAGAACCGTGAACGAAAAAAATAAAATTGAATAAGATTCCGTCTTTCGGAATTTTCAAAAAGCCGGACGAATTTTAAATGAACAATTTCAGAGTAACCGCCATAGGAGAGATCCTTTACGATATCTATCCGGATAAAAAAAGAATGGGGGGCGCTCCTTTTAATTTCATTTATCATGTATGGAAGATTTTGGGGAAGGCGGGTTTTATCTCGAGCGTAGGGGACGATGAGAACGGGAGAGAACTTCTGCAAAATCTCAAATCAGCCGGCTTCAATACCAATCATATATATACAGACAAATCACATCCCACGGGCACAGTAACCGTAACTCTGGGGAAAGATAAAATTCCCGTATTTAAAATATCTCCCGAATGCAGTTATGACCACTTGGCCATAAACGAATCATCCCGGAATCTGATAGACAACGGTACCGACCTGCTATATTTCGGGACCCTTTCTACACGCGGCGAGGTCTCGAGAGATACGATTATATCCCTCTTCGGCAAATCTCACCTGAAGTATTTCTGCGATCTGAATCTCCGCCATAATTTTTATACAAAAGAATTAATCGAGAGAACATTACGCACATGCAACGTTTTAAAATTAAACATGGATGAATTATCAAAGCTGAAAAAGTTTTTCGGACTCGACGGGTCGGATGATCTGGCCGCGGAACAGCTCATTAAAAATTTCGGAATCGACCTGATAGGCCTTACGCTCGGCAGCGGCGGATCTATTTTATATAACCGGGTCACCAAAAATTTCCGCAAAGCCGAAGAGATCGATATTATAGATACACTGGGCGCCGGGGATGCTTATTCGGCTGTTCTCGCACTCGGATATCTGCGCGGATGGGAGATCGGAAGAATTAACAAAATAGGATCGGAATTCGCGGGCGGGATCTGCACTGTTGAAGGAGCCCTTCCTGCCGAAGATTCCTTTTATAAAAAATTCAGAAGCGCTTTTGCCCTGGAAGAATAAACTATTTTTTCTTTGCCGGGACGGTAATTTTTGCGGGAATCAGAACTGCATCTACTTTTTCCGGAAGAAGGTTGTACATCGAACCGGTGAACATATCTATTATCATTCCGGGAATAAATCCATTTAACGCATTGCCCCAGAACCAGAAGGAAATTTTTCCGGTCAATTGGGTCTCATACGGCTCATATCCATCCAGTTCAAATTTCACAACGTGGTTTGAACCCCGGTCTATATTTATTGATTGCGGGGACACACCGTATTTTTTCCCGTCAACTGTAATTTTTGCGTTTGGCGGAGTGGTTTGTAATTCAATCTCCTGAGTCGTCGTATTCAGCACAGTTGAGCACGCGCTAAGCATAACCGCAGCAGTTGCGGCTGCGCATAAAATATATAGTCTTCTCATTAATCTATTCCGTTGTTAATTAGATTATC
Organism: Melioribacteraceae bacterium; assembly: GCA_041674325.1. Lineage (GTDB taxonomy): Bacteria > Bacteroidota > Ignavibacteria > Ignavibacteriales > Melioribacteraceae > Fen-1258. The sequence continues at coordinate 10,185 of JBAYWA010000010.1, forward strand.
GAACAATAACCTCTTAAAGTTTAGTATTGAATCCCGCCCCCATTTACACATCATGTAATAAATTAATCAGAAATATCGGCTTTGAACATAGTGCCTCCACTCCTCTTCAAATTGATTTACCGTAATTCCGATCGCAGCCGCAATGTTTCCGTTAGATTTTATAAGATTTACGTATGAGGTTTTTCCCCAGTTACTAATGATATATTCCGAAATTAGATATCCCACCTCATAGATTTTATTATTGCCCGCGTTAAAATCGGAATTGAGTTCTTCAATAGATGGATAGTTTCCGCTCACAAGATAGCCGATCGATTTCGGATCCCGGAATTCACCCGATTCATAAATCGCAACCGCTTCCCACAGCCATCTCGGATTATTACCAAACCGGTAATTTACCACTAAAGATGCGGCATGGCAGAATTCATGCAGTGCTGTCTGCGCCGCATTTCCGCGGTATAGAATCCTCACCTCGGCGGGACCATAAACATACCCGGTCGAACCGGGATATCTTGTTCCGATATCAGACTGCATATCATTCAGAAAATTAGATTCTTCGCTCCAGATTTTTACAGTTACTCTGTTCATAGAAATCAGATTTAGATCGCCGAGCACTCTTGCATAATTATCCTCAAGCATTTTAATTACCGGACCGGTTATGTTCTGATTCAATCCGTCATAAAGAATAATAGAAAAATGTTCTGAAGAAGAACTTTCGGGATTCGAATTATCTTTAGGATTAACAGACCCGTCGCCGGAACATTTTGCTAAAAACAGAAGCATTGACAGAAGAACTATATTCGTGCGGTTTCTCATAAAAGAATTTCTTTGTGCTAAAGTATCACTCTTTTATTTCTCATATTCAATGTATTTATTTACAGAGCAATCATGCTAAAGGAAAAAAATCTTTTTCTTTATCTCTCTATGAACATCTCCCACCATTCGGTCAGTTCTTTTGCATAACTGCCCCGCATAAGCAGAATATGATTTCCAAGAGGCGCCGTGAGAAGATCGCCGGCTTTTGCGGAGCCGTGCAGTTTTACTTTAACCTGCGTCCTGCATAAATTTTCCGATGAACCGGATTCTATTATCTCCCCGTTCGATACCCAGATCTTTTCCAGATTCTTTCCTCCCAATCTCAGCAACGTTACCTTCCCCTTCGTAAATTCACCCTGAAGGCCAACTCCAAGCCCAGATTCGAAATGTGATCTGAGTTTGTAGCTCTCAACCATTTTTATCGGAACCGTGCAGTGGGCAAGCCAGACCGAATTATTAGCTTCATCCAACTGAGCAGGATTTGCCATCCACACAATTTGCCCGGTCAGATAATTAGCCCATAACATTCCGAGTGTGGAAACAAGATCCCCTTCGCAGCCGGCAATTATCCCTTCATCGTTTAATCTCGAGAGCGCGATGCATCCGGTTGATTTAAGATCGGTCACCAGATCAAAGCAGCGCACAGACACAGCAGTTATCTCATGTTTTTTTATTAATTGCTTCAGAGCAACATACACTTTGACAACATTTTTAATCTCTTTTTTGGAAGGTTCTTTAATTTCTGCCGATCTGGTGGTGATAAAATGATTTTCCTCTTCGATCTGATCTTCTTTGACTTCCGAAATTAGAACTTTAAGCTCTTCAAGATTTATTCTTACTACCGACGGACCCCACACACTTTTGATAGTCTGCGGATTTGGCATGCTCGCTACAAGCCAGTCGGACGGTTCTCCGACCAGTCCGATTTTAGTTTTTTTCATCTGATGAAAAACAGTCTGATGTTTTACGATCTTTTCCAGTTCATCCGGCCAGTCTTTATTGTTCCCTTCGTCCAGGTAAACGATCTTTCCTTTATCACCTTCCTGCTGCAATCGGGCAATTATCTCCAGCGATGCGGGAAGTGAATTGTTGCCCGGGTGGGCAAGAAGAATTACCGTTTCATTTTCGATCTCTTTTTTTCTTTCCGACTGAAGCTTGAGAACTTTTTCTTCGGTTCCTCCTGTCACAATCAAATAGTAAACCGGGAGCGGCTCGCCTATCATCCCATCGTTAAATTGTTCTCCGCCTATCGAATGAAGCGAGGGGATTAACTCGCCGACAATTTCTTCTACCGGAGTATTGGTGATGGAGCTTGAAACGGGGATAAATCCGAATTTGGTATTTGCGTTCATCGTCCACTCCACATTTACATTTCTAATTAAAATTTTTATTCCAACAGACCCATCTCTCTCAACAGCTCTTCCGCCCTCAAAACTTCCTGAAAGGGCACCATTAACTGAAGTCCGCGAACACTCTGCCCCTCATAGGCGAGCGAAGTATTGATTGAGTTCACCGTTCTCTGAAATATGAACGGGTGCAGTCCCTCTTCCTCCAAATTGGATTTTATCATTTCAATCTGAGAAGAATCATCGGCTTCCAGCACAGATGCCATCCCCTCAATAGTTTCATATTCAGAATGCCCCACGCATAAAAATATTCTATCGTCAACCAGCATTCCGCACTTCTCGCAATATGGTTCAGTGCAGATTACGCACACACCATCCGCTTCCTCCGACGGATGTTCCGAACATTTTACACCCTCCGTAAATATCGATCCGCAATTCGGACAGAAATCATCTCCATCTTTAACTTCGACCATACAAAAAGAACAGACGGAATCCTTTTCTCTATTTTCCAATTCAACACCTCCCCTCAAATTAACGAACCTCATAAATGATCTGAATAGCTTTTTTACAAGAACGGGATGAAACCTTTAAATTATTTCCGGATGATCCCAGTTCCGGCTTAATTGATTTAAACATAACAATCGTTTTGATAAGAATGAACAGGTACAATCTGTCTTATATTGAATTTTAAATACACTTGTCCAGACTGCAATTTGCCCCGCATATTTATAATTTTAGTGAGGAAATTTAAAAATGGTCCGGAGCCGAATATGAAATTCTTTGAATTTACTGAATCTAAAAACCACGGTATCTCTATAATGCTGACCGTGGCAGCATGGATGGTCTTCGCCGTTAATATTATCGCGCAATCTGCCGCGGTTTCGAAACCCGCTACCAATATCAGCGACGCGCTAAAATATCCCCGTAATGAAATGTCGATGCCCGGTAAATTTCCGGGGAAAGTAGTGCAGATAAATCACGGCTCTCCGGTAGTTGATAATAAAATTGTATACCAGACCGTTTATGAGATGGTGGAGAGAGGAATGCTCGAACTTACCGGCGCGTCTTCACTTAAAGATGCCTGGAGAATGTTCGTCAACCCAAATGACAGAATAGGCCTGAAAGTAAATCCGGTGGCCGGACCGACACTTTCCACAAGCGTGGAGATTACTCAGGCAATAGTTAAACAATTGGAAGATTCCGGCATTCCGAGAAGTAATATTTTAATATGGGACAGACGCGAAGAACAGCTTGCCGAAGCCGGATTTACAAAAGAAAATTTTCCTGGAATACAAATTATCGGAACCGAGCGGCCGGAGAACGGCTCTATGTACGATCCGGAAGGAAAACTTTACGGCGAAAGGATGATAGATAAAGATTGGTTCTATATGGCCGACTGTGAAGAGAAATACGATTCTGCGACAATTCCATATATGGTTAACGAAGGAAAATATTCATACTTCACCAAAATTGTAACGCAGATGGTCGATAAAATTATTAACGTGCCAATCTTAAAAAATGCCGGCGCAACCGTCACGCTTTCATTGAAAAATCTTTCTTACGGCTCAATAACAAATACCGGGCGGCTTCATAAACAGCTCTGGGCCGAAACATGCGCGGAAGTGTGCGCTTTTCCTCCTCTGCGGGATAAAGTGGTTCTCAATATTGTAGACGGAATCAAGGGATGCTTTAACGGAGGACCCGGCGCTAATCCCCAGTTCTTTACAAACTTCAATACCGTAATGATAGGAACGGATCCGGTTGCGGTCGACCGGATAGGTCATGAGATCATTCTCAAAAAAAGAATTGAAGAAAAAATTCAGAAAGAGGATTCTCCAAGAAGCAGAATATTCCTGGAAATGGCACAAAAACTTAATTTGGGCGTAGCGGACCTTGAAAAAATAAAACTAAATAAGATAGACCTGAAATGAATAAAATAAAGTCACTGATCATAGTATTGCTTTTTTCGGTTCCGGCTTATTCCCAGTCCGAAAAAGAATTTCCGCTATTATCCGATTCCGATATTGAGGGCGGTAAAATTTTGCGCACAAGCTATTACGACGGAACCTCTCTATGGGGATTGATCAACGGCGGCGCGGATATCTATCTCGAATACGGATTCGACAAACTACTTTTTCAGGAATGGGAAATTAAGGGATCAAAATTCCGGGCGGAGATTTATAAAATGTATGACGGAAAAGGAGCCTTCGGAATCTTCTCCGTCTCCCGCTATAAATGCTCTGAACTGGATACGCTTACAAAATTTCTCTGTTCTACACCGTATCAGGTTCAGGCCGCTATCGGAAAATACTATATCTCAATTTCCAACGAATCGGGAGATAAAGTGGGTTCCGGTCTGACATTAAATCTTTTTTCCAAATATCTTTCAAAGATTAACGAAACACCCGTTCTAGTTCCGGATCTGTTCGGGAGAAAATCTTTTGCGCAGTATAAAAATCAGCTCAAGTTTATTAAAGGGAGATTGGGAATACAAAACGGATTTCCGGCATGGATAGAAATGTTCGATCCTTATAATGATTATGAAATCTACCTTCTGCCTTTGGAATCATCCGGAGGATACGCATACATCGCCTTGATAAAATTCATTTCGGGCGAAGAGCT
>JBAYWA010000011.1:0-14927 GCA_041674325.1 Melioribacteraceae bacterium
CTCTCTTTCAGAGATTGCTGTATCAATTTGTTCTGAGTGATATCTCTTGTAATTCCGAATGTGCCAATTATATTTTTCTTGTTGTCATATAACGGCATTTTAGTAGTGAGCGCCCAGGTGGTTTTGCCATCCGGCCAGTCTTCTTTCTCCTCTTTGCCTATAAGAGGAATGCCGGTTTGTATGATCTGCTGTTCATCCAGATATGTTTCGCTGGAGTGTTCGAGTCCGAATGAATCTTTGTCCGTTTTGCCGATCATCAATTCCGGAGAAGCGAATCCATGTTTCAATGCGCAGGCGCGGTTGACTTTAAGGAATCTGCTGTTCAGATCCTTGAAGTAGATATAATCGGGCATCAGTTCTAAAAGCTTTGTGAACAGATTCTGTTCCTTTTGAAGTGTATCCAGAACCTGCTTCTGATCGGTTATATCCTCAACGAGAACAATAATGTTTTTAGAATCGATTTTCTTATCATCGATAATAGAGATAGTCAGTTTGGCGAATTTAACACTTCCATCCTTGGTTATGTACCTCTTCTCGGTCTGATACCTGTTTCTTTTTCCCCCGACAACGTCTCTGAAAAGCTTGCGCACGGATTCAAGATCGTGCGGATGTGTAATTTGTGTAAGCGTCAGTTCCAGAAATTCTTTTTTTGAATAACCGAGAATTTTAGACAGAGCCGAGTTGACGATCAATATTTTCCCTTTCGGGGAGACCACGGCAATGCCGATTCCGGCATTATCTATAACCGCCCTGAAATTAGCCTTGAATTCGGAATCTGGTTCTTTGCCGGCTTTGGTTTCAACGGCGGATTTTTTTCCGGATGAAACTTTATCTTTTTTTGATGAGTCGGTTTTAGTAATCCGTTTCATTTCAATCTCGGAGAAAGATCTCAATAATTAATAATCAGTCTAAAGTTAATATAAAAAAATATCTTTTAAGTTATTTCAGTAATTAATTCGGAATGCAGCTGCCCCCAAAGGTTTCGCAAATCATTAAACATAGTTCTTACTATATAATCGTACGGGACACATTTAATGTTGAGTGTAATATTTTTTATAGCATGCGGCAATTTCATCCAGCAATTCCTCAAAATCATTCCCGTTTGTGAAGGGATTCATAACCGTTGTCCTCAGATAAACCCGTCCTTTTGCAATTGTCTGAACGATATAGAATCTGCCATCCCGGAGCATACGCGTTCTCAGTCCGGCATTAAGAATATCCAAATCCTCTGTGCTGATTCCGCCCGGATTAAATCTGAAGCAGATGATATTGCTTTGAGGATCAGTCAGAATCTCAAAATTATCTTTCTTTTTTATAATTAGAGCAAATTCTCTTGCCGCATCGTAGCGGGACTCTACATATTCTTTGAACAGCTCTTCTCCGAATATTTTTAGCTGAACGAATATTTTGAGACTCATCATTTTCTTTGTGCATTCAATCGTTCTCTTGCCGATATTAAACCATTCTTTCTCCTGATCGCTGTTCCAGAGATAGGAGGCTTTCTGTGCAAAAGCCGAATAGGAATCATTGTTCTCCTTAAAGCTGACTCCGGTAATGAGTCCGGGGGATATGAACATTTTGTGGAAATCGATAACTACGGAATCGGCTTTTTCAACTCCTTCAATAAGGTGCCTGTATTTTCCGCTCAGAACAGCGCCTCCGCCGTGTGCAGCATCAATATGAAACCAGATGTTTTTTCCGGTGCAGAAATCGGCAATCTCATTAATCCTGTCGTATGTCCCGGTTGAAGTTGTGCACGCGCTTGCAACAACCGCAATCACTTTTTTCCCCTCAGCTATGAATTTAGAATACAGATTATTCAGTTCGGTTATGCTCATCTGAAAATTTTCATCGGCCGGTACTTTTACGACTCCCTTTCCAAATCCGAGAATTTTACCGGCACGGGAGATGCTGTAATGAGCTTCTTCTGAAACGAGTATGATGAATTCATCACTGTTGTGAATCCCCTCCTCCCAAACATCATAATCAATCATTTTCTGGCGGGCAGCCAGAAGCGCGGTTAAATTTCCGAGTGAGCCCCCTGATGTAAGCACCCCTCCGCTTGTATTACCGTAACCGATTTTTTTGCAAAGCCAGTCGGTAACTATTTTTTCCATAACGGTCGAAGTCTGTCCCGTTTCATAAATTACCATTCCGGCATTAAGAAGCGCCGAGACCATTTCGCTCAAAATACTCAGAGGGGTAGGAACAGCAACCTGATGCCCGATATATCTCGGATGATGAAGATGAACGGAATTGTTCAAGGTCTCCGCGATAATCTCGGAAAAATCCATTCCATCCCCGTCCATTTTTTTCTGCCACAGATTCAAAAGATCTGCGGGTTCACTCCAGGGGATAGCTTTTTCAATTTTGCGCCCGTAACAGTCTGTAAGATAATCCGCAACCTGATCTATTAATTTATGCCCCTCAACACGGAAAAGTTCCGGACTGAATGCATCGTTAATCAAAGATTTCATATTATGCCTGAAAAAAGTGAGAATGACGTGATGATTATGTAATTTTCGTCAGGCAAATTACAAATCTTTGCCATACTATATAGAAGATATTTTAACGGACACGCTATGAAAAAGATTGGTCTAATTTTTCTGTTTGTTTCTTCTTTATTTACTTTAAGTAATTGCGATTCCGGTATAGACGAGAAGGGAACTCCTGAGTATATCTCCAAAATCAGGGAATGGCAGAATAAACGGATCGAGAATCTTAAAAAGGAAAACGGATGGCTTAATCTGGCGGGTCTCTTCTGGCTGAAGGAAGGGGAGAATAAATTCGGGAGCGATAAAAGCAATGATGTTATTTTTCCCGAAGGGAAAGCCCCGGCGTTCATTGGGTCGCTTATTCTGCTCAACTCAGAAGTGGTCGTTAAAATAATTGAGGGGGTTGAGGTTAAAAGCAATGGAACAGTTGTTACCGAACTTAAACTGAAAAATGACATGGAAGGGGAAACGGTTCTGGAATACGGATCTCTCCGCTGGTTTATAATTAAACGCGGCGACAAATTCGGTATCCGCCTCCGCGATCTGGATTCAGATCTTCTGAAATCATTCAAGGGAATTGAAAGATATCCGATAAATTCCGATTGGAGATTCGAGGCACAGCTTGAATCGTATCCTGTTTCTAAAAGAGTTGAGATACCGAATGTGTTGGGGCAGCTTGATACTGCCGATGTTTCCGCCGCGCTGACTTTTGAAAAAGGCGGAGTGATCTACAAAATCGATCCTCTGGACGCGGGGAAGAATTATTTTATTCTTTTTGCGGACGAAACAAGCGGAACCGAGACCTACGGTTCCGGAAGATTTCTCTATGTTGAAAAAGCCGACTCTCTGGGGAAAATATTCATCGATTTTAATAAAGCATACAATCCGCCCTGCGCTTTTACAAAATATGCTACCTGCCCGCTCCCTCCGAAACAGAATCATCTTAAAATGAAGGTGACGGCGGGGGAAAAGAATTTTCACGCTTCGGAAGAATAGAAATATTTTTCCTATTAATTATTACAGATCCGATAAATGCTGCAAATATCAGAGGACCGGAGTGTTTATTCCCACCGAAAAATTTTCTCTTCCAAGATAATTAAGCTTCCAGGTGAACTCGAGACGGAAAGGAAACAGTGGATGGCCGATTCCGAAACCGAGTTCATAAAACGGACTACGGAACTCCGTGACTGGATGTTCGGCTGTGTTGTAAGAAGAAGGCAATATATTTTTGCTCGGTCCGGAGACTTCCAATAGCGCGGCGTTGAAATGAAGGTTCAAATTGAGCTGCAGATTGCTTAAAAAAGTCAGACCTAAAAATCTGAACAATTCATCATTAAGATTGTTCTCAATAGAGAGAACAACCACCCTGTCTCCAAAAACTTCTCCGGTTCTGAGCGTCCTCAATGTAAAAGATTGGCTCGAGCTTTCTATGTTGCCCGGAAGAGAGTAGAGCATTTGTATAGGGACCGGCCCGTCTGAATAAACTCCGCTCAGAATAAAATTGATTCCCGCTGATTTTATAGTGGGAAAGTAACCGTTCAAAGAATAACGGTATAGCTGGAAACCAAGACCGCTTCTGATAAAAGAACTGCCGCTGAATATTGCGTCGCCGCTCAATACTGCCGAAAATTTATTCTGACCGATTCTTCTTCTGAAGAAACCATCCTCTATATACTTTCTGAAGTCGATCTGGACTCCCGCGGTGAATGCATTTATCTTAGTCTCAAAAACGGGCGGATTCATATTATACGATTTGCCGGTATTCGCAATCGAAAAATCGGAATGGTTGTATCCGTTATTGTCGGTTCTGTTCAAGAATCCGGCGCTTAAGCGGAGGATTGGTAAAACCTCACTCCATATTTTTACGGAGAATCCCTTTGTGTAGTAATAATTTCTGAAATCGTATTTGCCGAGAAGATTCGTCAATGTTGATGTAAGCTTATTAAATTTGATCGATTCGCGGAAAAGATCAATCAGCCTGTCGTTTGCGGTGACGGTAACAGAGGTGGTTCTGTACTCTCCAAGAAAATAAGTCGCTGAAAAATCCGTCTTAAACTTACGGTCGGAGAATCCGTATGAAAAATCTAAATTGGTATTTAAACGCTTTTCGTCGAGCTGCGAAAGAGCTATTCCGAAATTAAGCGTATGTCCTTCTATCCGGTTAAAGGAATAAATTGAGAGTGGCCCTGTTACGGAAAGATTTTCGGTAACACCTACCGACGTTGATAAAAATGAAAAACGATCCCAGAAATTTTTGGGAACAGCTTCAAGACTGTCAATTCTTCTGTACGCTTTAAGCTCTTCAAGCGTATTAGCGATAGTCTGGGTTGAATTCCAATAAACGGAATCCTTTTTGTCGGCATCGGACATAACTTTCACAACGGCCATTCCGAAGAAATCATCGCTTATAGCTTCATTTATCCTGTAATCATAAAAAACTGTGTTCAGTTCAAAACCGAATTTCGCCAGACCCAGAAAGTTTCCTTCTGCAAAGACCCGGTAATCTATAGGCATATAGATATTTCCGTCAAACGGAGAGAACTGCTGGACAATATTTATTCTGTCGATAATTCTGCCCGGATTCGCGGCGGTATTCAGATTTACGTCAAGTTTAACAAGAGAATATATATTATCCGCGATGAATATCTTTCCGGTGAATCCGGGATCTGATTTTCTGACCGGCTCTACATGAATCTGAAATACGTTCAGATTATCGATTGCGAGAGTGTCTTCAATCAGATAGTCGTAATATTCGATGGCATCGTCTGAAATCGGGCTTGGCAGAGGGCGTCCGAGAAATTGAATATCATCAGTATAAAAATTCTGGATGATTCTTCCGCCGGTCAGAATGTTAATTGTTGAAGGAGTATTTGCGCTCTGCTTGCGGGCAAGGATTTCGTCTTTGTACTGATTGGGTTTCTTGAAATATCCTCTGCTCTCATTTTCAATTATTCCGCTGATTTTCAGTTCGGCCGTATCCCTCCCTCCAATTGATAAACCGACACTATTATTCGTGCTCGAAAAATCTTTTGTAGTTTTAATTATCCCTTTTGTGTATGCGCCGAAAATATAAGAATTAAGTTTATTGTTTCTTGAATGCTTTTCATCAATTGTCCTTCTGATAATCTCCAGAGCGGGATTTTCGCCCGGCAGTACCGTGATCTCAGAAAGCCTTACGGGAATCGGTTCAAGTGAAAATGTGAGAGCAGAGTTGGAGTTTAGATCTATTGCCAGTGTATCAGATTTGTATCCGATAAAAGATGCGGTTAAAATATGTCTCCCCGGTTTTAGCCGGAGTTCGAAATTTCCCTCGCGATTTGTAGTTGTCCCCGTGGTCGTTCCCAATGCCCTGATGCTTGCAAAGCCGAGGGGAGAGGCGGTCGGTTTGTCTATCACAGAGCCGCTTAGAATAAACTGTTGTGAAAAATTAGTTGAGGAAAATAGTGCCAGAAAGAGAATCGGAAATAAATATTTAATCAATCAAGCCTCTTGTATTTTGTTCCGTCCGGGAATTTAATCCGATAATTACAATATTATGCGTTTTGCGGACAAAGATAAAACATAAACAGCATTCAAAAAAGAGAGAAAAGGATTATACTTTAACTGTTTGTAAAACTTATTTTACGGGTGTTCTGTTTCTTAATGAAGAGGTGAGGCAATGAAAAAGATAATTGTGACTGGCGGAACCGGATTAATAGGAAAAAAGATAGCCGGAAATCTTATAAAGCGCGGTGACGCTATTACAATATTCTCAAGAAATCCGGTTAATGCGCAGAAAATAATTCCCGGCGCGGCGGAGTATATACGGTGGGATTACAGGCTGAATGACTGGCAAGCCGCTATTGAAGGCAAAGATGCTGTGATTCATCTGGCCGGAGAAAGTGTTCTCGCGGGAAAATGGACCGATCTTCGAAAAAAAAATATTCTGGAGAGCAGAGTTGATTCGACTAGAGCATTAGCAGATGCAATCTTAAAAGCCCAAAATAAGCCGCGGGTCTTTGTCTCTGCCTCCGCAGTCGGTTATTACGGAAACTCCGAAGTCCCCGTTGACGAGGAATCCCCCGCCGGCAAGGACTTTCTTGCGGATGTTGTTTCTTTGTGGGAAAATGAATCAAAAAAAATCGATTCTTCAAACATCAGACGCGTGAATATTCGAACCGGGATAGTTCTCGATAAAAATGAGGGAGCATTTGCTCGTATGGTTACACCTTATAAATTTTTTGTCGGCGGACCCATAGGGTCCGGAAAGCAGTGGTTCCCGTGGATTCACATAGAGGATGTTGCCGCGATATTTATATTTGCCGTTGACAATGAAGATGTTTGCGGAATTTTGAATGCAGCGTCTCCCGGGATTTTGCGGATGAATGAGTTTTGCGGGACGCTAGGGACTTTTATGCACAGACCCTCATTCTTCAAAGTACCGCCGCTAATATTAAAAATTATGTTTGGAGAGGGAGCGGAAGTGTTGCTTAATGGAGCTTGTGTAATCCCAAGAAGAACTCTCGAAGCCGGATTCACTTTCAAATACGAATCTGTTAAGAGAGCAATAGGGGATCTGCTGAAATGAGAAAAAAGAAGATTGCTGAAGTCAGAAGTTTATGATGTTTTTGCGGGATCGCGCAGATCGCAGACTATTCATACCACGAGACCACGCGCATCCTGTGTTTTGCAAAACCATAATTTGACGCGCTCAATACCGACCCGATAGCGTCAGTAATTGCTTTTCTCGAAAAAAGCACATCGCCGCTTCCGTTCCCAATAGTATTGCCTTCGGATGGAGTAGGAGACAAACCGATTATGGCGCCGATAATTGTTGTATGTATATGAATTATATCGTCGGCGATTATCAATCCTTTAAATGTTCCAAGATTTTCATTTTTGATGATGGCGTTTGTAGAACTGTTGTGAATAATCAGAATTCCCGTGCCATCTATATTGGATGAAATCCAGGGTGTGCCGGAAGGCAGTTCAACATAAGTAACCCCTTTGAAAGGGTGATTTAAAGTATTCGGATTTGTGGTATACTGGCTTCCTCCCATTCCGCTTTGTGCAATACTTTTTAAAGTCCCTTCTGGAAATCCTTTAGGCGTCCCTCCCAAAAGGCTGTCTGGTGTGGGCGGATAACCACCGGGATATGCCTGGTTGGCCCCTGTGGTACCGGCCTCGGCAGGCTTTTCCGGAGCTTCATCTACTCCTGCTACTGTCCCTCCGATCTCTGAATTTCCTGACTGATCAATTGTCTGAGTAGACCAGATTCCCAGTGTTCCGGTTCCCCCGCCAAGAAGATTTCCGTTAAGATCGTGGTCCCTTCCATCCACAACTAAAGTGCCGAGCGTGGATACGGGATTATTAGTTGAGATTGCGGCTTTTACTGTGGCGGGAATAAATCCGTCCGAGGTTGTGCTTGCGTATACAGTTGCCGAAGAGGGAATCTCGTTGTATGTAGATTTAACCTCAATCTTTATAAGATCCTGAGCACCAATTGTTGTATCTATAACCCGGTATGTTGCTGAGCCGGCATCGCTGAAAATATTGTCCATAGATTGAAGTGAGGCAGTTCTGTATGAAGTTGAGTCTGCAATTTTATATAGAAGCATCTCGGCAACGCTGTTGGCTATGTTCCTGGCAGAAGTTTCACTGAACCGGTCGATTGCATCCTGCGAAGCGGCTCCGATGCGTGTATTCATATTCACATTAATTATTGTAAATAGAATTACGCTGCCAAGCACAAATATTAGAACTGCTTTACCCATAATTTTGCCTAAAACAAATTTTTTGGTCTGATAGTTTTTTGCCAGTCAAGCGGATTATACAACTGCACATCCGGATTGTGAGTATTGTTAATAGCATCGGGCAGTTCAGTTTTAACGTATACCCTAATTGATCTGACTTTTGCTCTTATAGCCGGGCTGGTAAGAGAGGCATACGATAAATTATTTCCGATTGAGTCTTTATACGAAAGCAAAAATCTTGTAACCACCGAAACAGGTCCTGCGGACTGGCTGTTTATTTTTCTCAGCAGTTTTCTGTCGTTTGGATTGGTTGTGGTAACCATGCTATCCGTGGAGCTGAGGTAGTACATAACCGTATCTGCGGCTCCGTTATCGTCCAGATCCGCTTTGAATTTGATGATGCTTGAGTCGGCCTGAATAAGTTTTGCTCCGGTGGTTCTATATCCGGCTTTATAAAAATCATATTCTAATATCTGTCCCGCCGTTATCGCGCTCCGCTGGGTATATGTATTTTGAAAAATCTCTCTTGAAGATTCGTTAATCTGAAAATTCAGCGATAATCCGATCAGCATTATCATTCCGCCGATGACGGACGCGCCTATTAATTCTAATAATTGACCCATGTTCTCTTCTTGCCGTTAATATGTGATGATGTAATTCATTCTGAGTGTATCCTGAAGATAGTCGTTAGTAATAAATACATCAATCCTTTTTGCGAATGTTCTGGTTGCGCTTAACTGATTCGGATTCATCTTCGCCGCGTAATTAATGTCTACTCTTGTTCTGAATACACCCATCACAAGAGTATCGAGGCGCACGAAATTTTTATAATCATCCACATCGTTATACTGGGTAGAACTCGACTCTCCGGAATCGGGTCCCAATCCCCCCGGTGTGGTAAGTGAATCGGGCTTTGTGCAGTACTTTGAAACAGTTTTGGCGTCAAATGCCCTGGCAGAAATCTCATCGATTAGGGATTGCCCAAGTGCGGTGCCGGTAATCAGGGCTTCGTTATAAACTTCTATATCCGATTTGCTTCTGAAAGAACTGTAGAAAGTCATCGATAACAGTGTAAGAATAAGCAAGCCACCTATTAACATTATTAATTGAGCAGAACCCATCGTTTATCTGATTAATCCTTTATTTATTAAACCCGGTTACGCATTTATTTAACTTTGTTAAAACATAGGCAAAATTCACAACTTTTTCTAATCAAATATCGTGCTTGCAGTTATGACGTGTTTTGAATCATAATTCAGATTATCCCGCCGCAATCGTAAAAGTTACTTGTATTAATGTCTGGTAATGATAAGGATGGTTCATAAAATACTTGCAAAGTTATTATATTGAGATCAAATATTAACAGAATGATGAACTAAGTGGATTCTCAAAACGCGATAAATATATTGGTGGCTATAAATCTTCTTGTTTCTATGAGCGCCAATTTATCCGGCGCAAAAAGAGGATTTAAAACCTCAATAACAAAAGTTGTTGAGCGGCCCTCATCTTTCCTTCAAAAGTATCCCCCGAATATCGCCGCGCTGGTCCTGATTCTTACAATTCTCTCCGTTTTCAAAGTGGGTTCTTTGACAGGGCATTATGAATCGGAATTTTTTTATGTCAGGATTTTTGGTCTGATATTGTTTATAGTTTTTTCCTGGATTCAGGTTTTGGCTTATAAAACACTGGGGGATTCGTATTCGCAGGATGTCGTTGTCACAAAGGGGCATAAATTAAAAAGAGAAGGAATCTACAAACATCTCCGCCACCCGCAATATATCGCACAGATGCTGAGCGATCTTGGGGCCGGACTTGCGCTTCTAAGTTATACTGTTCTTCCGGTCGTCATTCTGATTGAGGTTCCGCTCTTTATTATGCGCGCATTGATGGAGGAGAAGCTTCTTCTGAAACATTTTGGAGATGAGTATAAGGCGTACAAAAAACGAAGCGGTTTTATCTTTCCGTTCATCGGGTGATTCTTATGAATATTAAAATCGTTTTTCTCTTTATCGCACTGACACTTTCTACGGCATACTCTCAAAGACTCTATAAAATTACCGTTCAGTCGGGCAACGGAGAAGCGACTCTTTCCTATATCGAACGGAACGGAATAGATTTTGTTTCCGCAAAGGAAATTTCCATTCTCCTCTCCGCAAATCAATTTTACAATCAGGAAGCGGCTAAAGTTGAAATCAAATTCAAAGATTACATCCTCAAATTCACGGCAAGAAATCAGTTCGTTATTCTAAACAGAAAATCAGACGGCAATCAGAAAATTTATCAGATTCCGGTTTCAACATTATTCCTCAAAGATGACATCTTTATCCCTCTTACCTATTCGATGGATTATCTGAATCTTGCAAGCGGGAAAAAAAATATATATGACGCGCCGGCAAAAAAAATAATCCTCACGGATGAACCGTTGGGCGCGGAGGCTGTTGTATTATCTAAAGATACCACGCCCGCAGAGGAAAAAAGAGCTGATCCTAAATCCGTTGTCCTGAAGGGGAACGGAAAATATGATGTCGAATTCATTATAGTTGAAGATAAATCAAACGGTACTCTGATACGATTAAAGACGAACCGCAAAATTCCGATCCCACGGCATTCCATAAGTAATGGGAATTTATTTGTGTTTCTCCCCGGAGTAACTATAGCGCCGGATATAGTTAATCTTGTAAAACCGGCCGGACTTGTAAAAAGAATTAAGCGCACTGTTGTGTCGTCTAAAAATGTTCAGCTTGAATTTGCTCTGGATGAAGGGTACTCGGCGTCGGAGGCTTTTCAGGATGTGGAAAGCAACGATATACTGATTACTATTCGCAATAAACAGGTTGATGCCGTCGCTCCGGATGCGGGGGACTCGAAATCCAAATGGAATTTCGATGCCGTTGTTATAGATGCCGGCCACGGCGGAAAAGACCCGGGCGCGATCGGAGTTACGGGGATAAGAGAAAAGAATATAAATCTTGCCGTTGCCCTTAAGGTCGGAAGACTGATAACTAAAAACCTTGAGGGTATCAGGGTTATTTACACAAGGGAAAGCGATGAGTTTGTGGAGTTATACAAGCGGGGTAAAATTGCGAACGAAAATGGGGGAAAGCTGTTTATTTCAATCCACTGTAATTCAACGGAACAGAAAGATATAAGCTATCGCGGTTTCGAAGTATACCTTCTGCGTCCCGGTAGAACACAAAAGGCTATTAACATAGCTGAATTTGAAAACAGCGTTATTAAATACGAGGATAATCCGCAGCGTTATCAGAAACTTACGGATGAAAATTTTATACTAGTGAGCATGGCTCATTCACAATATATGAGGTACTCGGAATCCTTTTCCGATATATTAAATACCGAATGGAAAAAGAGTGTGGAGATACCTTCGCTGGGAATTAAACAGGCGGGATTTTACGTGTTGGTAGGCGCTTCCATGCCGGGAGTACTGATCGAAACCGGATTTCTTTCCAATCGGAAAGACGAGACGCGGCTTGCCTCGTCGGAAGGGCAGGACGAGATTGCGCGGGCAATATTTAATTCAATTAAAAAGTATAAAGAGAACTACGAAAAAGAATTCGGCAACTGAGCGGTATTTAATCAATAATACCGGAGCCGGATTGTTATCTGATTTGTTATTCAATCCTTATCGAACTAACTTTGCATCATAAAATATTATAGAAAGGTACTTTAGTATGACTAATGCTCAAAAATGGGTTGCTCTTTTTCTCGGATTGTTCCTTATTCTGTTCCTGCTTGGACGGCTTACAATGAAAGAGGAAGAACAGATGCCTCCAATGATGGGGGAGCAATCAACCCAGCAGTCCGCCGATATTGACGGATTAACTTTGATTAAACAAACCGGCTGTATCTCCTGTCACGGCGATGACCTGCAGGGGACAAAACTGGCTCCAGCGCTTGCGAATCTGAAACAATTCTGGTCACGCGACGCTTTGATAAATTATCTCCGTAATCCGCAATCTTACAGCCGCGATGTACGATTTGATGAATATCGGGAGAAATACAGGAATGTAATAATGCCTTCTTACGGCAATATAGACGTGAAAGAACTTGGTAAAATGGCGGAGTATCTTCTCACAAGATAATTATCACCGTATTAAATTAAATGCCCCGCCCCGGCGGGGTTTTTTATGAACGCCTTAGAAAAAGATAAGTCAAAAAAAAATTTCCTCACCGCCGAGTCACACTTATCCGGCAAATTCTCCCCCGGCCGCCCCACATTTCGATTCCGGAATTTTTTTGCAAACTGCAGATGGCCGTAAATGGATTCATACGAGATACTTCTCTTTCAACACCTTAAGATGATGATTAACGTGTCCGCACATTATATATGCCATTGCCCGGACCGTGAACGAATTACCGTTTGCGGTTCCTTTGCGCAGAGTGAATTCTTCCGAAAAATTTTTGAACATGATAATATTTGAATAACGGAGAGTGCAGAATTCTTCTATTAATTCATCCAGACCGACATCGCAATAATTAGATTGATGGATATACTCATTCTCGTCGAATCCCGGAAGATCATTCTTATCATTCCGCGCAAAACGCAGAGTGCGGTAAGCAAACACTCTCTCGGTATCTATTATATGTCCAACAACTTCCCGTACGCACCACTTGCCCGGCGCATACCGGAACAATGAATCTTTCTTCGAAACAGTTCCCAGAAGCTTTTTGATCTGGTCGCATTGTTTCTTCATAATTTTGATGATCTCCCCTTCGGGCACAGCTTCAACATAAGTATGATAATATGCGGCATATTCAGATTTACCAGGGCGTTTCATAGGCCTCCTTGTTAAATGCTTCTGTTCAGGTATTCGTTATAGTCCAGGATAATTCTCGGATATTTTTCTTTCATAAGATGCGATGAAAAAATAAAATCTGCCGAAGCTCTGTTGCATGCGATTGGTATATTCCAGACAACTGCGATCCTTAATAATGCTTTAACATCCGGATCATGCGGCTGGGGCTCCAGAGGATCCCAGAAAAAGATCAGTATATCTATCTCGCTTTCAGAAATTTTTGCTCCCACCTGCTGATCTCCTCCAAGGGGACCGCTCTTGAGTTTCTGGACGGTCAGGCCAAGATCCTGCTCAAGCATCTTTCCGGTAGTCCCTGTAGCATAGATATCATGTTCTCCAAGGTTTCCGCGGTTATATTCTGCCCATTCGATAAGATCCTGCTTTTTGTTATCGTGAGCCACCAGCGCGATCCTCTTCCTCTTCTGCATCTCGATATTAATAAATTTCCTCATATCTCCTCATTCTCCGCTTCTGCAATTTCGGGTAATGTTGTTTTCTATTACTTATAAATTATGAAAGATGTACCTGATTGTCTATTCTAATTATAGATGTCCATATAAAAATTGAAAGAATAAGATTGATTTTGAAAAGGGAATTGTGAAAGTTGCAAAAGTGCCTTTCTTAAAATAAAGGAGAATGTTGATGTATTCACGCCGACAGTTTCTGAACCGTTTTGTTGTATCCGCCGGAGGGGCCTATTTCATAATGAAAGGCGATGCTCTTGCCAGAGCATCCGAGGCAGTTGCGAGTCTCGATCCGGGTATTAGCGCCAGTAAGGCTGCGGGAGATGAATATTTCTGGGGCCAGATCCAGTCGGCTTTCGATGTCGACCGCTCATTGATCAATCTGAATAACGGCGGAGTTTCTCCCTCGCCAACCGTTGTTACGAATGCGATGAAGAGGTATCTGGATTATTCCAATCAGGCGCCATCCTATTATATGTGGCAGCACGTTGAACCCAAAGTAGAGACCGTACGCGAAAAGCTTGCCTTGGTGTTCGGATGTGATAAAGAGGAGATCGCTATTACACGCAATGCGAGCGAATCGCTTCAGAATGTTCAGCAGGGATTTGATTTCAACCCGGGAGATGAGATTCTTACCACGACCCAGGACTATCCGCGGATGCTTACTACTTTTAATCAGATGGAACGCCGGCGTGGAATAAAGATTACACAGGTAAAATATCCTGCCCCGCTGCTTAATAGAAATGATTACGTGGATGCTCTCAGATCCGGAATTACTCCGAATACAAAAGTCATATTAATAAGCCATGTCTGTTTTCTCACCGGTCAAATACTTCCCGTGCGAGATGTATGCAGAATGGCGCACGAGAATGGAATTGAAGTAATAGTTGACGGCGCTCATTCATTCAACCACTTTCCTTATAAATTATCCGATCTTGAATGCGATTATTTCGGCACCTCGCTTCATAAATGGACATATGCGCCGATAGGAACCGGAATGCTGTATGTGAAAAAAAATCTTATCAAAAAGATCTGGCCTCTGATGGCGGCATCTAAAAGTCTGGATGAAAATATCCGCAAGTTTGAAGAGATAGGCACACACCCGGCTGCGAATCACAACGCCATTGCCGAAGCGCTGGCTTTCAATGAAGAGATCGGAATCGAAAGAAAAGCCGAGCGTCTTCGTTATCTTCATAAACGATGGGTGAACAGGCTTAAAAAATATGAAAATGTAAAATTCCTGATTGATATTGATGACGAATCCAATTGGGCGGGAATTGTGAATTTCTCCATCGACGGCGTCGATACTGCAAAACTTCACAGTTATCTTCTGAGCAATCACAGGATCTATACCGTAGCAATTATCTTCGAAGAATTTCATGGTCTCCGAATCACCCCTAATGTATATACGCTTGTTTCCGA
>JBAYWA010000012.1:0-14805 GCA_041674325.1 Melioribacteraceae bacterium
CAAATCCGATAAGTAGATTGGAAAATTTTGCTACAGCCGTAAACTGGTAAAAAAGAAATACAATGTGAAAAAGACTTAATTTGCCGGATGAAACAAAGCCGGTAATCAAATTTTTTAAAATTATTAATGTTATCCCCGTTTGTAATAATAAATAAACAATAATTATCTGGTTACCATTAAACCTAAAGATTGATGGAGAAAAGAGAATCAGGGTTATCGGAATAATCCAGATCCATCTCTTTTGTAAAAATCTAAAGTCAATTAATGAAAGTAATAAACAGAAATTAATTAATATAGTGGCTTGACTCGGCAATGAAGACTTAAAAATATACATGAATAATAGAGAGATGGGGTCAAAACAAGCCAAAATCAAAAAAAATAAAAAATACTTCCCCTTAAATTGCTTGAATGGGGGAAGTAGCCATACGATAACACTTGTGAAAAATAAAAATTTGGCAATGTCTGCTGTGATCATTGTTACATGCAAATAGGTGGACAAGGAGTAGACATTTCAAGCGTCTGATCATTATAGGTTAACGTTATTACTCCGCTTCTAACTTCAACTGTAACCGCGTCTTCGAATGATGCCATAGCTCCCATTTCAAGCGATGATTTAGTTCCCTTTACCGGTTTGCCTGTCTTCAACAGATTCTGTATCATACTCTTGCTGTAAATGTGTAAAGTTTCGTCTTTGCTCATTTCAACACGCTCACGTGAAAGAAATTGCCGATTCTCATTACGGATGACCACCTGATTGTCCTTTACGGTAATGAGGATATAGTCTTTTCCCTTTGCGAGCGCGGCCTTGAGATCCTCGACGCTGATGGTAAGAGAACCGATTACTTTACCGAATAATTTGTTTGCTTCTTCCCGTTCAAATAACTTTCCTACAACTCCCAGTTTGTTGTCTTGCGCATTTAAACCGGAAACGGATATAATTAAGAGAAGAGATAATACAACTGGAAATAATTTCATCCTTTTCATACTTGCTCCTGGCTGGATTTAAATTGATAGATAGAATAACACGATTTTAATCTATAATATAGATATTTTGTTCTTTAATGCAAATAATATTTAAAAAATCCCGGCTATTTTGGTTCCGCAGGCAAAACACCGGTTTTGAATAAGTCTGTTGCTCAATACTGAATGCCAGTCCCGCTTAATTAGGGCTTTTCTACAATTCGGGCATAATGTTTCCTGCCCCTGAGGATCATGGATGTTTCCTGTGTAACAATATTTTATCCCCTCTCTGCCGGCGATTGCTCTCGCATTTTTTACTGTATAATCAGGCGTACGGGTTTTATCCTTCATTTTAAAATCGGGATGGAAAGCCGTGAAATGTAGCGGCACTTCATCTCCCAGATTATTAAGAATCCAGTCGCACATCATTTTTATCTCAGCATCTGAATCGTTTTCGCCGGGGATAAGCAGATTTGTTATCTCCAGCCAGATATTTGTTTCTCTTCTTAACCAGACGAGGGTATCCAGCACATCCGCGAGGTGAGATGAAGTTAATTTGTAATAAAATTTTTCGCTGAACGCCTTCAGATCAACATTTGCGGCGTCGATGAACCTGTAGATCTCTTTGCGCGCCTCTTTGTCTATATATCCCGCGGTCACCATAACAGATCTAAGACCCTCAGCACGCGCAAGCTCTGAAATATCTATGACATACTCACCGAAAATTACCGGGTCGTTGTATGTAAAGGCGATTGAAGGAACTCCATATTGCTTTGCCAAGGCGACTACTTCTTCGGGACCGGCTGTGAGTGAGCGGACGCTGTCCAATCTTGATTTTGAGACCGACCAGTTCTGGCAGAATTTGCATCCCAGATTGCATCCTGCAGTCCCGAAACTTAGTATCTCGGTCCCGGGGAAAAAATGATTTAACGGTTTCTTCTCAATAGGATCTATCGCAAATCCGGTCGGGTGACCGTAGCCAGTCGAAAATAAACTGCCCCCGATGTTCTGGCGGATGAAGCAAAATCCTGATTGCCCTTCGCCAATAGTACAATAACGGGGACATAGTGTGCAGAGTATTTTCCCGTTTTTATCTTTCTCCCACCATTTTGCGGGATGATAATTTTCCGATTGTGAATTCATATAAATTCAATTTATAACTTAATTCAGCAGTGGATGCCTTCAGAACATTCTGCCCCGGCATTCCAATTCCCGCCGGTTAGAATATATCATTTTTTCTTTCTGCCTTTGAGCGATTTCTCTTCATTATTTCCCGGACTTTTCGAATTGTTTTTCTTCTTCTCTGCGGGGCGCAGTCTCTTTCTCATCGCAAGCAGTTCTTTTTCAACAATGCCGAAAACAGTATTCGGTTCAAATTTTCCGTTTTTTAATCTTTTGCCGGCGCGGATGCCAGTTAATATTTCTACTGCCTCTTCTACTTTAGTGACTGCGTGTATCTGAAATCTGTTTTTTCTTACCGCATCAACAACTTCATCTTTTAACATCAGGTCTTTAACATTCTGGTATGGAATAATAACTCCCTGCCTGCCCGTTAATCCCTTCGAATCGCATACATCAAAAAAACCTTCGATCTTCTCATTCACTCCGCCGATCGGCTGAATGTCGCCTTTCTGGTTTACCGAGCCGGTAATTGCATATGACTGTTTAATAGGAATATTTGAAAGCGCCGAGAGGAGCGCGCAGATCTCAGTAACCGAGGCGCTGTCGCCGTCGATCATTCCATAACCCTGTTCAAAAACTAGGCTGGCGGTAAATGAAAGAGGAATTCTTGAGCCGAATGTTTCCCTGAAGTACCCGGAGATAATCAGGACTCCCTTATTATGAGTGTTTCCGCTTAATCCGGATTCCCGCTCAACGTTTATAATATTCCCGGTCCCGAGCGCCGCGGAGGCGGTTATTCTTGTTGGTTTGCCGAACGCGAATTTACCGCTTTCATAAACAGCCAGACCGTTTATAGTGCCCACGCGCTCGCCGTCGGTGTCAATTAAAATTGTCCCATCGTTTATCATATCGGAGAGTTTGGATTCATACAGCCCGTGTCTTTCTTTGGAAGAATTAAATGCTTCCTCAACATGCTGACCCAGGACCATTTTGAATTTTTTATCGCGCGCCCAGAAACATGCTTCTCTTGCGAGATCGGCCACATATGCGAATCGTGTAGTGAGCTTATTTTTCTCGCCGGCGTAACGCGCGCCGTGTTCAATTATCTTTGCGATTGCGGATTTATCGAATTCCAGCAGTTTCTCGTTTTCTATAAGTTTTTTGATGAGTTTGGCATATTCAGTCATTGTGGCATCTGTTCTTTCCATCTCATAATCAAAATCCGCTTTAATTTTAAAAATTTTATTAAAGTCATCCTCATACGAAGAGAGAATCGAATAGATGTATGAATTCCCGATCATTATCACTTTTGTATCTATATCGATTGCCTGAGGTTTTAATATACTCGGCGATAATTGATAGAGATTTGCGACATCCTGAATTTCCAGCTGGCCATAGAGCAGAACGCGTTTCAGAGATTTCCAAACACCGGGCTCGCTGAACGCGTCCATTGCGTTTATTATCAGGTATCCCCCGTTGGCGCGAAGTAATGAGCCGGCTTTTATCCTCGTGAAATCCGCGTACCATCCCCCCTTGCCGTCGCTGTTCTTCTCAATTGTTCCGAATAGATTGTTGTATGTTGGAGAGGTTTCTACTATCACCGGACATTTTTTAATCCGGGAGTTATCAAGAATTATATTTATTTCGTACTCTTTCAGGTAGTCGATAATTATTCCGCCGTCGGCTTCTTCGCGCGCGGGTTTCTGCCCCTTGAACACATCCAGGTTCAGAAGTATGCTCTCGTGAACCTGGTCGAGATAATCTTTTACGGGATGAATTTTATATTTTTTCTTAAGCTCATCCAGAGTCAATGCAATGAATTCATTAACGAATTCACTCTCGAGTTTCATAACCTTTTCCTGATAATCCTGTGTGAGTCTGAGACTCTCCTTAAAAACCCTTTGAAGTTCATCCTGATATGAGGAATATTTTGCCACTATCTCAGCTGCTTTTTCTTTGGAGATTTTTCCCGGCTGAATAAATTCATCCAGCTGCTGAATAAAAACGGGCTGGTTGTCAATAACGGCAATTATTTCCGGGCGTACAAGATCGCCCACTTTTACCTGTCCGAGAGTGAAGCCGTCTTTTTTCAATTTTTCTTCAAAGGCAGTCATCATCTTCTGTTGGACTTTTCCATATTCGGAAAGGACCTGTTTTTTCTGTTTAGCGAACGGTTCTGCAGAGAGAATCTGGGGGATTTTTTCCTGCAGGAATTTAATTGCGCGGGATAAGTCCTTCTTGAATTTATTCGCCTGTCCCGCCGGGAAGGAGAGGAGTATCGGCCTGTCCTCGTCCTTAAAATTATTTACATATACGTAATCGTTCAAATTAGAACAGTCGGGAGTAATTGATTCGAGCATCTGACTTATTGCTGTAAATTTTCCGGTTCCGGAGAGTCCGGTGATGAAAATATTATATCCGGGACTCTTAAGCTCCACTCCCAAACGGAGGGCTTTCAATGCTCGCTCCTGTCCAACAATTCCTTCAATTGGTTTAACATTTTTTGTATCCTCGAAATCAAAAACACCGGTATCACAGGTCCATTTCAGATCTTCCGGTTTAAGCGGCTCATGTTTGCGGGCTTTTAGAAGTGTCATGCGTAATTCCCTGAAATTAATTGATGGAAATCTTCCTATAAAATAAGATAAAAATGATGTTATTGAAATATCATAATGAGATACAATAATTAACTTAATTGAATTACATTTGTGTCGGTCTTTTTAATGCCCCTGTCCGCCGAGCGGATTAGGGTGAGTTATATTTTAAATGAATTAATGATGAAGACACAAGCCGATTTAATTATAGAATCAATTCAATCCTTCAAGGAGCTTAAAGAGGTGATTTATTCCGGATCTTTTCCCGGGAAAATTCATATCTCTCCCCTTGCGGGATCAGCAAAATCGCTGTTTGTCCGTTTTGTAGCATTTAATGAAAAACAGATTCTTCTATTCTGTCCTTCGGTTCAGAATGTAAATGAAACGAAGGTGGAGTTGAGTTTTCTGGGGCTGGAAGATAATGTAATTGCTGCCGATGATCTTTCCTACGATACGCTTCAGGAGAGATTAACAGATATAAATAAACGCGAATCGGTTATCTTAATTTCGACATACGAACTTCTGAAATTGAAATTGCCTTCGAAAAATTCAATAGACAAAAACACAACCAAAATTGAAATCGGCGGCAATCTTACCTATGACGATCTTCTCGAATATCTGGACTCAATAAATTACGACCGTGATAAATATGTAGACTCGCCGGGAGGCTATGCGGTGCGCGGGTCAATAATTGATTTCTGGTCGTACAGTGAGAAGCAGCCATGCCGCCTGGAATATGACGGCGATTTTCTGGAATCGATACGACATTTCGATCCCGAAACTCAGCGCTCTCTCGATAAACTTTCTTCGGTTACCGTCGCGGCTTCAATTCTGGCTGATGAGGAAAAATCGGATTATATTTTTGATTATCTGAATAATCCTCTCATCATTGTGGATATTTTAGAGCTGCAGAAACTGTTTAAACCTGAAAAAATTGAAGGTAAAATTTTTACCGACGACGGTATAGACGCCGATCTGGAAAAAGAGCTTTATGAGGATGATGATAAGAATAAAACGAAGAGGGAGAGAAGAAAAAAAGAAAAGCCGGAGAATATTCCCGCCGCAGTGGAAAAAGAGGGAGATATAGATACAGGGCATTTTGAATCGTTATTCGAAAAAAATGCGCGCTGGCTTATAGAAGATCCGATAGGCATGAATGACGACAGAATTCAGCTTAATCTGTCCGATGCCCCCGCGGTCAATTCCAATTTTGAACTTCTGCACAATCTGCTCTCTGATTATGCTAACAGAAATTCGCAGGTCATTATAGCTGTCGAGAATGAGCTTCAGAGTTCCCGTCTTAAAGAACTTCTTTCCGAATTCAAACCGGCCCGTCAGACTGAAGGAAACAGTTTAGGGGAACTGCTGGAATCCGGAAAAATCAGAATTATAGTCCTGGCGGTTAAAAGCGGATTCATTGCAAAGAGCAGCCGTCTGGTGCTCTTAACCGACTACCAGATATTTAATAAGCCATATCGTACAAAACTCTCTTCAAAAGCAAAGTATAAAAAATCCCGCGTTAAAGATTTTGCCTCAATCAAAAAGAACGATTACGTCGTGCACGTTAATTTCGGAATTGGGCAATATGCGGGCCTCGAAACAATTAAGATAGGCGATGTGGAACAGGAGTCGATCAAAATTTTATATGCCGAGGGGGGTATAGTATATGTTAATTTGAACTACCTGTCTCTGGTAAAAAAATTCTCTTCTCAGGACAATGCACCTCCCCGGCTGACTGTTCTTGGAAGCGGAGAATGGAAATCAACAAAGAAGAAAGTTAAATCAAAGATAAAAGACGCGGCCAGAGAGCTGATTACTATCTATGCTAAGCGTAAATCAGCGGAGGGATTCTCTTTCAGCGCAGATTCGATCTGGCAAAAAGAACTGGAGGCTTCGTTCTTCTACGAAGATACCCCTGATCAGTCAAAAGTAACCGAGGAAGTAAAAAGAGATATGGAAAGCTCTAATCCGATGGACAGGCTTGTCTGCGGCGATGTGGGTTTCGGGAAGACTGAGATAGCGGTCAGAGCTGCCTTCAAAGCTATTAACGACGGGAAGCAGGTTGCACTGCTGGTCCCGACTACAATTCTCGCGGAACAGCATTACAATACATTCAAAGACCGGCTGACACAATTTCCCGTAAAGGTAGAAGCTCTCTCCCGGTTTCAGATTAAAGCCGAACAGACGGCAATAACAAAGAAACTGGAAAACGGGGAAGTTGATCTGGTGATCGGTACTCACCGGCTGCTTTCCAAAGATATCAAATTTAAAAATCTGGGACTTTTAATTATTGATGAAGAGCACCGTTTCGGTGTGATGGCGAAAGAAAAACTAAGGGCGATAAAAGCAAATGTAGATACTCTGACTCTTACCGCAACTCCTATTCCCCGTACTCTGAATCTTTCATTGCTAGGAGCGCGCGACCTTTCTATTATCGCGACGCCTCCTCCAAACAGGCAATCGATATACACAAAAGTGGATGTGTTTGATGTTCACAAAGTGAGAGAATGGGTTTTAAATGAGATCAAGCGGGGCGGACAGGTTTATTTTGTTCACGACCGCGTTCAGTCGATAGAAAAGATTGCCGCTTATGTTCAGAGATATGTTCCCGAAATTAAGATAGGTATAGCCCATGGGCAGATGAAGCCGGCCGAGCTGGAGAAAGTTATTCATAACTTTCTGAATAAAAATTATCATATGCTTATCTCCACAAAAATAATAGAGTCCGGTCTCGATATTCCGAATGTTAACACAATAATTATAAATCGGGCAGACCGCTTCGGACTTGCCGAATTGCATCAGCTCCGCGGCAGGGTGGGGAGAAGCGACCGTCAGGCGTATGCGTACTTTTTAGTCCCATCCTTAAATGCGATTACCAAAAAAGCTGTGAAGCGTCTTCAGGCAATTGAGGAATATACCGATGTGGGAGAGGGATTCAACTTGTCGATGCGTGATCTGGAGATCCGTGGAGCCGGAAATTTGTTGGGGACGGAACAGAGCGGATTTATAGATTCAATAGGATTTGATATGTACCTCAAGCTGCTTGATGAGGCAGTAGAGGAATTGAAGCAGGATGAATTTAAGGAGGTATTTAAAGACCTGCCGCGTCAGCAGGAACGCTCCGAACCGACTATTGACACATTCTTCGAGATCGGAATTCCCAAAAATTATATGCCGGATCAGGCTGACCGCTTAAGTTTTTATACTGCGCTCTTCTCCATGTTGAAAATTGAGGAACTGAATGAAATTACGGAGGAGATGATCGACCGGTTTGGAAAGATCCCCCCTACAATAGAGAGACTGATTCTTGCCGCGGTGCTGAGATTCAATGCCTCCAATGCGCTGTTTGAAAGAATTATAATTCAAACAAACAGGATAATAATTATACTTCCGAAAGGGGACAGGGAGAATTTCTATCAGAACAAATTTGTGCCCCTTTTGACCTACATCAATTCCAGATATGCAAATGAGATTAAATTTGTACAATCGAAAGAGACCTTGAAACTTGAAATGAACAATAAATTCAATTCGCCGGAATCAGCGATGAATTTTCTTATAAAATTTTGCAATGAGGTGATTGAAGCAATTTCATAACATATTTCTTGTTAAATTAATTTTAGATTCTTTGACAGTAATCACTAAATGAAGGAGTGAAATGAAAAAATTCTTGTTTAGAGTTGTTTTAATAACGTTTGTCCTCGCTTTCATTGGAATTCAATATATAGAAGTTGACCGTACAAATCCGCCTGTAAAGGATGATCTTAACGCGCCAGCGGATGTTAAAAACATCTTAAGAACCTCCTGTTACGATTGTCATTCTTTCGAGACAAAATGGCCCTGGTACAGCAAAGTGGCTCCGGTTTCCTGGCTTATAATTGATGATGTGGAAGAGGGAAGAAAACATCTTAATTTTTCTTTGTGGGAATCCTTAAACAGCAGCAAAAAAGATAATCTTAAGAAGGAGATCTGGGAAGAATTGGTAAACGATGAAATGCCTTTGAAAAAGTATACCTATCTTCACCCGAATTCATCTTTGGAAGTTACACAGAAAAATATTCTGAAAAGATGGCTGCATAACAGCGAGTATTAGAAAATTAACGGATCTGCTGCCGGACATGCCTGTACGGCTATAAGGATCATACTAACCTAAAACCGGAAAAAATTGATATGCCGCAATTAAAAATCGGCACATGCAGCTGGAAATATGATTCCTGGCGTGGACTAATCTACTCCGGCGAGCCAAAAATCAATTATCTCAAAGAGTATTCAAGGCATTTTAATACTGTTGAGATCGATCAGTGGTTTTGGTCGTTGCATGGAATTAACAAAGTTACTCTACCCAAACCTGATATAGTACAATCCTTCCGAATCTCGGTCCCGAATAATTTTAAGTTCACGATAAAGATCCCGAATAGTATTTCGCTGACACATCTATACAGGGAAGAAAAAAGAGACGAACTTATTCCCAATCCCCATTTCCTTTCGCAAGATCTGCTGGCTGAGTTTATCAGCATCATCAAACCGATGAAAGATAACCTTGGCCCTCTGATGTTCCAGTTTGAATACCTGAACAAAGAAAAGATGAAATCACAGTATGAGTTCCAGGGGATAATGAGAGAGTTCGTTAAACTCTTCCCTTCTGAGTTTGATTTTGCTTTTGAGATAAGAAATCCGGACTATCTGAATGAAGGCTATTTTAATTTCATAAGAGAGCATAAACTTGGGCACGTATTTCTGCAGGGTTATTATATGCCTTCAATTTTTGAAATATATAAGCGTTACAAAGATTTCATAAAGGATTTTACCGTCATCAGATTGCACGGCTCGGACCGTCACGGTATTGAAAACCGTTCCGGGGGCCAATGGAATAAAATACTCGATCCGAAAGATGAGGAACTTGAAAAAATTATTGAGATGGTGACTGAACTTCTGGACCGGAATGTAGATGTGTATCTTAACGTGAATAACCATTACGAAGGGTCGGCTCCCTTAACCATCCAGAAAATCAATAGGATTTTAAAACTAAAACAAACAGGAAATTAATATGGACCACACTTTGATTACTACAACATTTACAATAGATGGTTTCAGGATTGTAAAAAATCTGGGTGTTGTAAAAGGAATTGTTGTCCGGTCCCGTTCCGTAATTGGAACTATTGGAGCGGGATTGCAGACAATTTTCGGAGGCAATATCACACTGTTCACGGAACTCTGCGAAAAGACCCGCTCCGACGCTTTTGAATTAATGGTGGAACACGGCGATGCTTTGGGAGCCAATGCGCTCCTCGGCATACGTTACGATGCTACTGAAGTAATGGGTGGCGTTACGGAAGTATTGTGCTATGGTACCGCTGTTGTAGTTGAAAAGTGCGCATAAGATATTTTTTTCGCTCTATCTGCATGGCAGATTTTCCCGAAGATTCAATGGTTCGCTAAAGAGATACTTAATTTTACGGTCGGCATTTCGATAATAAAAGAAAGATCTTTTCTATGAAGCCAGTTAATAACTCGAAACCGGTTGCGAACATTTTTGATGATGAATTCAAAAATGTGAAAAAAGCAAAATTAGGGACGCCTGCTAAGGATTCTAGCAATATTTCAAATACTGCTAAAGTATACGACAGGCTGGACAAATTTTTAAATCTCGGAAGACCGGACCGGATGGATGTTTCGGATTTAAGCGAAGCTGAGAAAAAAGAATTTATTAAGATGCTTGCAGACCTTCTTAAGCGCGGAATAGTGGGATACGAAATTCTGGAAGTTAACGGCAGACCGGAGAAACATTTTATTGTAAATCAGATAGGCAACGAGCGCATTTACGGGGCTAAACTATATAAAAAGAGCGGGTATTATAAAAATTAAGCAACGAGATTAACAAGAACACCCGGCTGTTTTCTGACGCCGGAATTGTAGGTTTTGCTTATTCTTTCACTCCACAGGTCTGCGGCGCTTTTGATTTTATTCCGCATCCGGGGATTATCATTTTCATTTATGACTATATAATATCCTCCGGCGGAGGAATTTCTCACCTTCTCGTAATCATCAGTTTCTTCCAATTCAACTACATTTTCATTTTCATCATCGGAAAAAAGATCGCTCTTTTGGGATTCATTGAAGGATTTGGCCGGCTTCTGAGATTTAACCGCGGGAGCGTTCTGACGCAGCCGCTGATCGTACTCGCGCGGAGACTTGAAAGCATCCGCTTTTTCAGAAATGATTTTGTTTTTTTGATCTTCGGGCGAATACTTGAAAAAGGCTCTCTCCTCGGATTGAAAATTGGATCCGCTGATTTTATCAACAGTTCTTCCCGCCGCCGAACTCGCAATATATCCGGCATAATACCTGTTAATAATAGAGGAATTTACAATCATTTAAATATCCTTTTTTTCCGCCGGAGTAATTTTATCAAAAATCTTCTTTAAATCCAAAATATAAGCATCACTTTTAAACTATAATGTAGTCCGAAATTAGTTAGTTTTGAACTGTATCATATAGTCCTTTGGAGTAGTTTAATGGATCCATTGCAGTCAGCCGGAGAGGAAAAAAGATCGATAGCCCTGACTTCCGTTATTGCCGCCGTATTTCTAACCGGATTCAAACTTGCTGTCGGAATACTGACGGGAAGCCTTGGTATTCTCTCCGAGGCGCTCCACTCTGCATTGGATCTGGTTGCTGCCGTCATAACTTTCTTTGCTGTTAAATTTTCCGATTCGCCTCCCGATGAAGAACACAATTTCGGACATGGAAAAATTGAGAATTATTCCGCTCTTGTGGAGACCTTGCTGCTTGTTATAACCTGTATCTGGGTTGTGTATGAGGCGGTAAGAAGGCTGGTGACTAATGAGGTGCATATTGAAGTGACTGTATGGAGCTATCTTGTAATTATCTTCTCGATAGTGATCGATTTTTCCCGCTCGCGGGCACTATCTAAAGTTGCCAAAAAACATAACAGCCAGGCGCTTGAAGCGGATGCGCTCCACTTCTCCACAGATATCTGGAGTTCCTCAGTAGTACTGATAGGACTGATAGGGGCTGCATTTAATTTTCATTATGCAGATCCGATAGCCGCCTTGATTGTGGCAATGATTGTTTTGAGTGTTAGTTACCGGCTGGGAAAAAGATCTTTTGATGCGCTGGTGGATAAAGCTCCTGTAGGATTACGGGAAGGAATAGAAGAGATTGTGAAAGAAATATTGGAAGTAAAACAGTTCCATGATATGAAAATCCGTGAATCGGGTCCGATTAAATTTGTAGATCTTAATATTCATGTTGATAAAAATTTGACAATAGATCAGGCGCACGAGATCTGCCACCGAGTTGAAGATGCAATTAGCAGCAAAATTAAAAATGTCCAGGTAATGGTTCACGCCGAACCGGAAAGTCATTAAAAAAATAGAATATATTGAACTAACCTTTAGATGACCTCGTTTTCTATTACATATATGTTCTATTAATTGCAGATAGAATTCAAACGGCGGAATTCTTAAATTAAATCCGCTATTTAAGTGAGTAAAACTTTTTTGAACTCATAAAGCAAAAAAAACAGATTTAAAGGAATAAAATGAGCGAGAATAAAAATAACGGATCAGCTGAACTTGATGAAGTTGAAGTCCGTGAATGGCTTGAATCTCTTGAGTATGTGCTGAAGTCCGGCGGACCGGAAAAAGTAAAAGCGCTACTTCACAATCTAGATACATACGCGCATGAATCGGGCGTAGACCTGCCCTTTACAGCTAACACACCTTATATCAATACAATCCCGAAGGAAAAGCAGCCCCCGTTTCCGGGTGGCAGAGAGATTGAAAGGAGAATAAAAAGCCTTATACGATGGAATGCGATGGCAATGGTTGTACGTGCTAATAAAGAAGAAGCTGGAATTGGCGGACATATTTCCACCTATGCGTCGGCCGCGACTTTATACGAGATCGGATTCAATCATTTTTTCCGGGGAAAAGACGGCAACGGCGATGGTGATATCATCTATTTTCAGGGTCACGCGGCGCCCGGCATCTATGCCCGCGCATATCTTGAAGGAAGGATTACCAAAGAACAGCTGGAAAATTTCAGACGCGAGCTGAAACCGGGCGGAGGACTCTCCTCATACCCTCACCCATGGCTGATGCCGGAATTCTGGGAATACCCTACCGTATCTATGGGCCTCGGACCGATTCAGGCGATTTATCAGGCTCGGTTTAACCGATATCTGGAAGACCGCGGACTGAAAAAAGCAAGCGACCAGAAAATCTGGGCATTCCTTGGGGATGGCGAGACTGACGAGCCTGAGGCGCTTGGCGCCATATCCCTGGCGGCTCGTGAAAATCTAGATAATCTGATTTTTGTGATCAACTGCAATTTGCAGAGATTAGACGGCCCGGTTCGTGGAAATGGGAATATTGTTCAGGAACTTGAAGCTAATTTTCGCGGTGCCGGCTGGAATGTTATTAAAGTTATTTGGGGAAGCGACTGGGACCCGTTGTTCGATGCGGATAAATCGGGCTTGCTTATAAAACGGATGCAGGAAACCCTTGACGGTGAATCGCAGAATCATGTTGTACGCGGCGGCAAGTATATCCGTGAACAGTTCTTCGGAAAACATCCGGAATTATTGAAACTGGTCGAAAAATATTCGGATGAACAGCTCGAGAAGATGAAAAGAGGCGGCCATGATCCCGAAAAAGTTTATGCGGCTTACAAAGCTGCCGTTGAACATAAAGGCGCCCCGACTGTAATTTTAGCTAAAACTGTAAAAGGATACGGCTTGGGTGAGGCCGGCGAAGGGAAAAATATAACTCACTCCCAGAAAAAATTGAATGAGGATGAATTAAAGGAATTCAGGACCCGGTTCTCGATTCCGATGAGTGACGATGAAATTTCAAACGCACCATTCTTCAAACCGGCTGAAGATTCTCCCGAGATCAGATATCTGAAGGAGAGAAGGAAAATTCTGGGAGGATATGTTCCAAAACGGGTGGTTAAAGCAACTCCTCTTAAAACACCTTCGGAAGAATTATTTGAAGAATTTTATAAAGGTACGGAAGGGCGGGAAGCTTCAACCACAATGGTTTTTGTAAGAATTCTAGCAAAACTTCTGCGCGATAAGGAGATTGGTCATCTAATAGTTCCTATCGTTCCGGATGAAGCCAGGACTTTTGGAATGGAGTCTCTGTTCAGACAGATAGGAATCTACTCAAATTCAGGACAGAATTACGAACCCGTAGACAAGGACAGTCTCCTCTATTATAAAGAGGCTAAGAATGGACAGATTCTGGAAGAGGGAATTACCGAGGCGGGATCTATGTCATCATTCATCGCTGCCGGAACGGCATATGCTACTTACGGAATCAGCACTATTCCGTTCTTTACTTATTATTCGATGTTTGGATTTCAGCGTTTCGGAGATCTGGCGTGGGCCGCTGCCGATATGAGTTGTAAAGGATTTTTATTCGGAGCGACTGCAGGAAGAACTACTCTGGCCGGGGAAGGATTGCAGCATCAGGATGGAAATTCTCATCTGCTTGCTTATACAATTCCAAATCTTGTTGCGTACGATCCAGCTTTTGCGTTTGAACTTGCGGTCATTATAAGAGATGGAATATACAGGATGTACGAGAAACAGGAAAAAGTTTTTTACTATGTAACTATTATGAATGAAAACTATCCCCAGCCGCCGATGCCCGAAGGCGCTAAAGACGGAATTTTGAAAGGCATGTATAAGTTTAAAGCCAGCGCGCAGAAAGAGCAGAAGTTAAAAGCGCATCTGCTTGGCAGCGGAACAATTCTGAATGAGGTTATCAAAGCGGCGGAAATTCTTGAAACGAAGTATAAAATAGCGGCCGATGTATGGAGCGTTACCAGTTATAAAAATTTGCACCTCGACGCTCAGGAAACCGAAAGATGGAATATGCTCCATCCGGATAAAACTCCTAAACTCGCCTACATCTCCGAAATCACAAATGGAGAGGAGGGTGTATTCATTGCCGCCTCCGATTATATTCAGTTGATGAAAGACTCAATATCAAAATGGCTGCCTGGACCGCTCCACTCTCTTGGCACATTCGGTTTTGGAAGAAGCGAGGGGCGGTCATCATTGCGCGATTTCTTTGAAGTGGACGCTAAACATATAGCCTAC
>JBAYWA010000013.1:0-14662 GCA_041674325.1 Melioribacteraceae bacterium
ATGAAAACTAAAGAAAAGATAAGAGTAATCATTATTGATGATGAGAGACTCGGGCGGGAAATAATAAAGAGTTATCTGAAAAAATTTGGCAATATCGATCTGATAGCTGAATGTTCTGACGGATTTGAGGGGATAAAAGAGATAAATGAGCGGAAGCCCGATCTCGTTTTTCTGGATATTCAGATGCCTAAGCTTACCGGTTTTGAGATGCTTGAAATTCTGGAGAATCCTCCCGTTATAATTTTTACTACCGCGTTCGATCAATACGCACTTAAAGCTTTTGAAGTTAATGCCACGGATTATCTGCTAAAACCTTTCTCGGAGGAACGATTCGGAGAAGCTCTGAACAAAGCTGTAAAGCTGATAACTCAGACTGCCGGCGGAAAGCAGGAGTTTTCCGGATTGGTTAAAACGATGGAAAAACGGAATGAATTTTTAGACCGGGTTGTGATAAAAAATGGCCACAAAATTTTGATCGTTCCAATCGAAGAATTAAGGTACATCGAAGCTCAGGATGATTATACGATGCTTTATACAGAGAAAGGAAATTTCCTAAAGCAGAAAACAATGAAATATTTCGATGAGAATTTAAATCCGTCGGAATTTATCAGAATCCACCGCTCCTATTTTGTGAAACTTACCGCCGTTAAACAGATCGAATTATTTGAGAAGGAAACATACCGTGTAGTGCTGCATGACGGTGTCAAATTACCAGTTAGTAAAAGCGGTTACCAGAATTTGAAAGAGATAATCAAATAAGCCGATGAAAGAGTATAAGCATAAATACTTATCTGCTATTTATCTTGGCTCTATCATACTAATATTCATATCACATTTTAATTTTCCAATCATTTTATTCTTCAAAAGGCCATACACTTTGATCGGCTCACTGATAATTTTATTCAGCGCTGCCCCTATTCTATTGGCCGGCCGTGAACTTAGGAAGAATGGAATAACTACCAAATCGTTCACTGATTCGGAGGTGTTAATTGCCTCGGGGATTTTTAGAATAACCAGAAATCCGGCGTATGTAAGCATGGTCTTATTCCTGGCAGGCGAATCAATTTTTCTGGGATCATTAACCCCGCTAATCGTGACGATGATATTTGGAGCCGTAATCAATTACTTTTTTATCCCGATAGAAGAAAAAATCTTATCAAAAAGATTTGGAACTGAATATTTCATTTACACGAAAGAAGTAAGACGCTGGATATAGAAACAACTGAATAAAGGGGAATTATTATGTGGATTTTAATAGTCATTTTTAATTTCCTGATAGGAGCCTGGTTTTATTCGTCGGCTAAAGAAGTCGGAAAAAGTAAATTCCTCTGGTTTTGTTTAGGATTAATTACATCAATAGTTTTAGGTTCATTATTCATAAAATTCGGCGAGATATATATTTTGCCGAAACAGGATAATATTGCGGAAGTGTTCAGGAACCGGAATAGTAAAATATATCTTCAAATTGTGACAATGGGATTAGTATCAGGATATGCATATATGGTTCAAAATCTATTTTTGCGCAAGAAATAGCCCTTAAATCATTCCCGTTTTATTACTCGTAACTTCAAATTGAAGTTTGTCCCCTCTTGCTTTATATTTAACGATAAAAATAACAGGTTAACCGATGAATTTTGACAAAGATCTTCAATCCATTCAGGAGGCCAGAACTCTGGCGGCAACCGCTAAGGAAGCCCAGCATGAGTTCAAGCATTACAATCAGGAACAGGTAGATAAAATTGTGAAGGCAATGGCCGATGCGGGCTTTAATGAAGCTGAACGATTGGCGAAGATGGCTCACGAGGAGACGGGCTTTGGCAATGTATCGGACAAGATAATCAAGAATCAGTTCGGCACAAGAAATGTTTGGGAATCTATTAAAGATTTAAAATCCGTCGGTGTGATTGAAATTCTTAAGGATGGAAAGGTTTTAAAGATCGCGGAACCGATGGGAGTCGTAGCAGCACTGGTTCCATCCACAAATCCGACCTCAACAGCAATGTTCAAGGCAATAATTTCGCTGAAATGCAGGAATGGAATTGTTGTATCAGCCCATCCCAAAGCCCTGAAGTGTACCACAGAGGCATTAAAAGTTGTTTCGGATGCGGCAGAAAAAGCAGGCGCGCCGAAAGGATTGATTCAGTGCTTATCGATTCCAACACTCGAGGGCACCAATGCATTAATGAAAGATAAAAACATTGCGGTAATTCTTGCCACCGGGGGGATGCCGATGGTTTATGCGGCATACAGCTCGGGAACTCCGGCATATGGCGTTGGGTCCGGAAACGTACCTGCTTTCATTGAGAAGAGCGCGAACTATCAGAAAGCGGTTGCCGATATAGTGTATGGAACTACGTTTGATAATGGTACTTTATGCTCGTCAGAGCAGGCCATGATTGTTGACCGTTCAATAAGAGAAAAAGTAATAGACGAGGCAAAACGGGCCGGCTGTTATTTTGTTAATGAAGAGGAGAAGCGAAAATTAGAAAATAAAGTTGCCCGCGGCGCAAAGTTAAATGCCGATATTGTGGGTAAATCTGCAGTCTGGATTGCGAACTATGCGGGTTTCAAGGTACCTGACACAACAAAAGTTTTAGTTGCCGAGTGCGCTACGGTGGGAAAAGAGGAACCGTTATCAATCGAAAAGCTTTCACCTATGCTTGCATTCTACACGGTAGATGGATGGCTCGAGGGCTGTCATAAATGCATTGAGCTTCTCCAATTTGGAGGAATCGGACATACTATGGCGATACATTCAAGCGATAAAGAGATAATTATGAAATTCGCGCTTGAAAAACCGGCATTCAGAATAGTCGTGAATACTCCTTCATCTGTTGGCGCGGTCGGATATACAACCGGATTGATGCCTTCTCTCACCCTGGGACCCGGAACCTGGGGCGGCTCGATAATTTCAGAAAATGTTTCCGCGAAGCACTTGATGAATATAAAAACTCTGGCATTCGAGATTAATCCCGTTAACTCGGGTAATTGCGTCACTTCATTCGATCTTCCCGCAAGCGTAAATGTGAAGAGCGGATACAACGAAGGTAATTTTACAAAACAGATCGAAGAGAGATTAAGAGCCCGCGCCGGCAATCCGTCCGCAGTATATTCGGGGAAAAGTGTCCAGCAGAAAATTGGCGCGGCAGAGAAAACTGTTCTCGGGAGCGGTATAACCGAGGATGAAATTCAAAAAATTATTCGAGAGTTCAATAAGTAATCTGGTTTCCGTTTATCAGCCGGAAATCGGGGATAGCATTTTTTTCATTTCAAAACAGATTTAACGGAAGAGCCCGGAATCGTGCACAAGGTAAATGAACATAATTATTACAAATGGTCGGTTGGCAAAGGTGATTATAAACGAGATGATGACGCAACCACCTCATATGTTAAAAAAAGAATGATAAGGAAGAGACTGAAACAATCATTGATAATTATTCTCTACCTTTCGGCTGTGATAGTCATTTCATTTCTGCTATTCGGCAATTATTAAGAATATCTGTCTAATTTAAATTTCTCACCAAGGTATAATTTTCTTACATCTGAATCCTCAGCAAGATCGTTTGCGGTCCCATCTTTGTATATATGTCCGCCGATCAATATATATGCCCGGTCAACAATGCTTAACGTTTCATGCACATTATGATCGGTTATCAGAATTCCGATTCCCTTATTCTTCAGGTTGGCTACTATATTCATAATATCTTCGACCGCAATGGGGTCCACGCCCGCGAAAGGTTCATCCAGCAGGATAAATTTAGGATCAGTGGCTAGCGCCCGTGCAATCTCGCATCGTCTTCTCTCGCCGCCGCTCAACTGGAATCCCATATTTTTTCTGACGTGAGCTATGCCCAGCTCATTCAATAATTTTTCCTGCTTCTCTTTCTTTTCATCATTAGTAAGATTCATCATCTGAAGAACAGCCATCAGATTGTCCTCTACGCTCAGTCTTCTGAAGATTGAAGCCTCCTGGGGCAGATAACCTATTCCCATCTTAGCGCGTTTGTACATCGGCTCATCGGTAATCTCTTTTTCCTGCAGATACACCTTTCCCCCATTCGGTTTTATCATCCCGACGATCATATAAAATGTAGTTGTTTTTCCGGCACCGTTCGGACCCAGCAATCCAACCACTTCCCCCTGCTGCACCTGAACGGACACATTATTTACAACCGTTCTTTTTTTATAAACCTTTTGAAGATTTTCACTTCTTAGAATCAGGTTTTCCGCCATAATATTCCGCATCCTTCATTAAATATAAAAGTAGATCTCTCCTGCCGGATAGGAGCTCTTTTTGAGTGGGTTTTCCTGAATAGAGTCTGAAAGTAGGAATAGTAAAATCTTTTTCTTTTCCTTTAATAATATTTTCCGGATGAAATTCGGTTACAGGCTTTCCGTAAAAACGAACTTCCGAAACACTTTTATTTTGAAAAACTATTTTGGCTCTTTCCGCGCTCGATTTAATTAATCCGTTTGGTTCATCATCCTCATATTGATAATAGATACTTAGCGCATTTCCGTCAATCTCGGTCTTTTCCAATCCATCCTTATTAAAAAGCATTCTTATCTTCTTGCCCGACATCTGGTCGTACCTGTTTACAGAGTCTTTATCGGCTGTAATTATTGATGCGTTCGAATTCAGATTAATTAACTCAAGCCTGTTATTCTTCATTAACATAGTAATCGAATCCGCTGACATCTGAGTATTATCATTCCACATTACAGGGGGCAGATAATCCGATTCCCTCCGGACAGTTTCAATCCGGTCCCCATCTTCAAAATACCATGTTTTTTCATTTAGGGAAGCAAAATTAGTGCGGACAATTTTAACCGAATCTGTAGCGATTAGCTTTTTGGTGCTGTCATCGAATGATTCGAGCGTGCCGGCAGAGATCATCAGTGTATCCAATTCGCCGGCGTCGGTAGTGTCTATTCTGATCAAAAACGGACGATCTGTAATTTTGGAATATTTTTTACTGCCGGAATCTTCCAGTTTATTTCCGAAAATCGCGAGGCGGTTAGACGGATTGTAAATGCGGATATTGTTAAATGCCAGCGATTCGTCCGTATTTCTGTAATGAATCAGGCTATCGGCAAAAATTGTAGATGCCGTATCGGTGGCCTGAACATTCCCCACAGCTACAGCTTTATCCTCATCGTCATAATAATTCAGCCGGTCGGTTTTCAACTTAGATAATTTATCAGTAAGAAAAACCTCGCCATAAAAATTTGAACGCTTTTCATCGAAGTAGTAATACCCGTTTTTTGACTGCAGCTCAATGTGTCCATCGGTCAATTTAACTCCGCTATTTGAGAACGCCACCTTTTTATTTCCATAATAGTAACCGCGGTCAGTTCTTATTATTATGCTGTCCTGAGTGACCACAACCTTTCCGATGAGTTCAGCTTCATTGCGTTCAACGTACTGAATTGCCCTATCGCACGTAATTCTGACAGCGCCCTGGACAATTACCACTTCGCCTTCAAATTCGCGTAACGATTCCCCGTTAACAATTTTTCCTGAAAATGTAAACCCTGTTATCTGGAGCGGTTCTCCCGACTGAGCCGATAATATGGATGCTATCAGCATAAACACTATGGAGATCCGTTTAGAAATCATTTATCGCTGTTCACTTTATTTTTAGTATAGGTGACATTAAAAATCCTGTAATTTTCAAGATGCTGGTCCGACTCGAGCCCATAACCCTGAATCACCTCTTTAGGAGAAGTAATTGTTACAAATTTATCCGTTATAATCTTCTGATCGCTGTTCCGCCACATCAATTCGGTTGTCTTAAGCACAGTTCCGCTGTCATTTTCAGCAACCACATTATCTACGGCATACATATCCCTTGTTACATCATTCACCTTTCCCCTTAATGAAGTCAGCCAGCTTGTGCTTTTCTGTTCAGTATTGTAAAAATTTATTTTTACCCCGTCCAGTAGTGTAATCTTCTGTACATCATACATTTTAAAATGATCGGAGTAGAGAACAGCTTTTATCTTTCCTTCATCAGTGAACATCACAGTAGAGTTCCAGCTTTCATTTGACGGAATTTCCCCAAGGGCAACCGCCTTATCAACCTGAGGCTGGATTTTCTTTTCGGAACAGGCCACGGCAATTGATATAACTAAAAGGAGAATAGAAAGCTTTTTCATCTTGACTGCAATCCAAGTTTTACAAGATCGTGAAGATGTAGAATTCCTTCCGGTCTGTTGCTGCTGTCCGCGACGATCAAAGAAGTAATATTAAATTTTTCCATCTGCTGAATTGCGAACGACGCTAAAAATTCCTTACTGATGGTTTTGGGATTACGGGTCATAATATTCAGCGCGGTTAAATTTTTTATCTCGATATTCTTCTCAAGCAATCTGCGCAGATCTCCGTCGGTTATGATTCCGATCAGAACTCCATCGTCATCCACAACGCAGGTAGCGCCAAGTCTTTTTGACGTAATTTCGAGAATGGAATCTTTCAATGAAGCATTTTTACTTACTACCGGGACATCCTTTCCCTGGATCATTATTTCCGATATTTTAAGAGAAAGGCGCTTACCCAGGCTCCCGCCCGGATGAAGAAGGGCAAAATCCTCTTTAGTAAAACCGCGCATCTCCAGAAGAGCAATTGCAAGCGCGTCTCCCATAACTAGTGAAGCGGTTGTAGAGGCGGTTGGAGCCAGATCATACGGACAGGCTTCTTCTTTGACGCTGACATTCAGAACTATATCGCAATCCCTTCCTATTTTAGAATGGGATTCGCCGAGCATTCCTATTATTGTCACACCTATCCGTTTTAACATCGGGACCAGCTGGTGAAGCTCTTCCGTGCTTCCGCTCTTAGATAGAAGTATTACGGTATCATCTTTGCGGACCATCCCAAGGTCTCCGTGAAGCGCGTCAGTGGGATGCATGTAGATTGAAGCTGTACCGGTTGAGTTCATTGTTGCAACGATTTTACGCGCGATTATACCGGACTTTCCCATCCCGGTAAAAACGACTCTCCCTTTCGAGTTGAAAATCTGATAAACCGTTTTAGTAAAATTTTCATCTATACTATCAATCAGATTCAGAACAGCCTGACCCTCTATCCTTACTACTTCCTTCCCTTTGGAAATTATTTTCTCTTCAGTCACTTAAACCTCTGTCTTCTTTTGGATTGATCCCGATAAGAGGATAGAATGAAATATTTTTTTATCTATTTTTTTTCTCGAACTGACTATAGTCCAATTCAACTCTCTGCCAGTATTTATTATAAACCAAAAATCCCTGAGCCAGCTGCTCGTCTGTGAATTCATCGAGATTTGTGAAAAGTCTTCCCGGATTGAGCGCGGTATTAGAGTCTTTATTGCCGATGAGTATCATCATTTCATTATAATAATTAGTTACCGGGATAAAATGATTGATGCCGCTTTCTGAATTATATACCCAGACTTTTTTATGCACGGGAGCAATTGCAAGAACTATCTGATTTTTAATAAGGTGGACTTCACGGACGATCGATTTATCGAACGGAGCTTTCTCTCCCGGCATCCATCCCGAATACGTCCAGACCTTAGCCTGACTCAGGTCATCCGGTATAGTGTCCATCGCGGTCCCTTTAATATCAACCTCAATCTGATTATCAAGTTCCTCATGAATTGTCACATAAATTTTACCGACGTCGAAGGTGATTGTTGCGACAGCAAGAATTGGAGATGAAGATATTTCGAGATCGATTGTGTCTCCTTCTTCCCCTAAAATCAGATTACCCTCTCCAAATCTTCCGTATCCTAATACTAACAGGTTTTCAATGATATCTCTGTACTGTTTATATCCCAGTTTATCAACAGGGAGAGCGGTATAGAGCCAATTTTTTTCTTTCGAGCTGAGCTCACGCGGAAATTTTTCTTTAATGTTTTGTTGCACGGCTTGCCGGCTCCTTAGATTTTTTAAAATGATTGAATATTTCTTTCAAAACATCCTCACAACGGTCTGAAGAG
The DNA here is from genome assembly GCA_041674325.1 of Melioribacteraceae bacterium. GTDB lineage: Bacteria > Bacteroidota > Ignavibacteria > Ignavibacteriales > Melioribacteraceae > Fen-1258. The sequence goes on from JBAYWA010000013.1 coordinate 7,980, forward strand.
GATGTGAACGAAACTACACGTTTCACTTCCCTTCTGGCCCGTTTTGGGGCGCAGGATAAACCGCACTTCTGAAGAAGCGGAACATCCAGAAGTTCGTCGCCCATATAAAAAACATTATCATAATCAATTGAAATGGATTTCAAAAATTTATCCGTCCTGGATACTTTTGCCACGGAACCTGAAATCACAAAACAGCCTTTAACCGCCTTAAGGCTTCTGATAAGCTCATCATCCTCTCTTGCCGTAACAATGCCGAATCCTGCTCCAAGCCGATTAAAATTCTGGCAGTATTTTTCTATAGCTCCGACACATTTTTCATGTGGCGAATTATCATTTAGCAGGACTCCTTCAAGATCGAAAAAAAATATCTTTATATCACGAAATTTCAGCAGAGTTTCAATTTTCATTTTTGACTATTTCATCTATCCGTTTAATTGTGACCAACAGCTTTTTAAGCATATGAAGGGGTAGCTGGCTTGCAGCATCGCTTAATGCCCTGGATGGATCCGGATGCACTTCCAGAAACAATCCGTCTATTCCTACTGCCGCCGCTGCTTTGGCAAGTGCCGGAATGAAGCGTGCCTCTCCTCCGGATACGCTGCTATTACTGGGCAGTTGAACAGCATGAGTGGCATCCATAATAACAGGGTAACCCAATTCTCTCATTATCTGAAGGGAACGCATATCTACAACAAGATTATGATAACCGAAAGTCGTACCCCGTTCGGTAAGCAGTATTCTTTTATTCCTGACTGATTCAATTTTTTGGATTACATGCCGCATATCCTGCGGGGCAAGGAACTGACCTTTTTTAACATTAATCACTTTTCCCGTCCTAGCGGCAGCTATCAGCAAATCCGTCTGCCTGCATAGGAACGCGGGAATCTGAAGTATGTCGGCTACTTTAGCGACCGGTTCAATTTCCTGTTCACTGTGAATATCAGTCAGAATAGGAACGGAGAATTCTTTCTTCACTTTTTGAAGAATCTGCAGCGCTTTTTCGAAATGAATTCCGCTGAATGAATTGATATTTGTACGGTTGGCTTTTTTGTAGCTGGCCTTAAAGATGAAAGGGATGTTCAGTTCGCCTGCGATCCTCTTAATTTCCTGAGCCGTATACATTGTTATCTTTTCATTTTCAATTACACACGGTCCGGCAATTAGAACAAAACTCGAATCACCGCCGATATTGATTTTGTTAATTTTAATCATGATAGTCCGGTATTTTATTCAAAAAGATTTTCCTGTGTTTTTACTGATCCGCGCTTCCTGTTGAAGCGGAGATATGCCAGATCGGTTGCCTCTCTTCCGCGCGGTGTCCTCTGGATAAAGCCCTGTTGTATTAAAAACGGTTCATATACTTCCTCAATTGTTCCGGGGTCTTCGTTAACCGCAACTGAAACAGTACTTAATCCGACCGGTCCCCCATTAAATTTTTCGATAATCGTAAGTATTATCTCTTTATCCATCTCATCGAGTCCGAATTCATCGACTTCAAGAGAATTGAGCGCTTTTTTTGCAACCGCCAAATCAATTGTTTTTTTCTTTTCGAAATCCGCAAAATCGCGGGTTCTTCTCAGGAGACGGTTGGCAATCCGGGGTGTTCCTCTTGATCTCTTTGATAATTCGTAAGCGGCATCCTCATCAATTTTTATTTTGAGGAGTTCGGCTGAACGGTTTATTATTTTTTTTATCAGATCGCTTTCATAATAATCAAGCCGGGATTTAATTCCAAATCTGTCGCGCAGGGGCGCTGTCAATAAACCGGCGCGTGTGGTTGCACCAATTAGAGTGTAGTGGGGAAGCTTTATCTGAACGGTGCGAGCGTTTGGACCGCTATCAATCATTATATCGAGTTTATAATCTTCCATTGCGGAATAAAGATATTCCTCAACAACAGGGCTAAGTCTGTGAATTTCATCGATGAAGAGGACGGATTTCTCTTCAAGATTAGTTAGTATTCCCGCAAGGTCACCCGGCTTCTCAAGAACCGGTCCCGAGGAAACTTTAATTTTTACACCGAGTTCATTGGCTATTATATGCGCGAGAGTAGTTTTGCCTAATCCGGGTGGCCCGGTCAGGAGCACGTGATCGAGCCCTTCATTTCTGATTTTAGCGGCGCCGATAAAAACTTTAAGATTATCCGTAATTTTGGATTGACCGGAGAATTCTTCGAATTTCTGAGGGCGAAGCGAATATTCAACTTTTTCATCATCATTCAAAAGTGGATCCAGATTTTCAGATTTTCGTTTCAATTAAATCTCCCTCTTAGTTCGTCCCAACTGCTGCCAGCTTTCTACTTCTGTTAATTTTCCATTTCTCCACAAAAGAAACCATTCCAAACATAAGTACAATAAGAAGAATTGCCGCAAGAATCGAGAGAGGAATATTCAATGTTTTTGAATAAAACATCCCGAAACCTGGTATCCAGATGCTTCCATAAAGAATTATAACATGAACAACATAGACAAGCAGTGTGTTCTTTCCAACCTGCTGAACAATCTCGGGAATCGTCTTGATTCTCAGCGCGATATAAGCCATAGCGCTGTTGAGCAGCAGAATCATTCCAAGCCGGTAAAAGATGAGCGCCAGGTTATCTGTCCAGAAAACTTTTACTCCGTAAAAAGAATCTTCAAAAAGATGGACTGAATAACAAATTATCAATGACGCAACTCCGAATGCGAACAACTTAATACTGAATTTTTCCAAAAGAAATGCCTTCGGATTTTTTGCCAGATATAGGCCCAAAATTCCGCCGCTAATCAGATAACCTGCCCAGGGAAAGAACGGAAATAAGGAACCGGTACCGTGATATAGATATGCCGCGAATGGAATCGGCAGGTAATTAGCCCAGTTAATTTTATCCATTATTAAATAAAGGAAGAAAAAGAATGAAGCTCCCAATGAAAAAGTGAGATAGTGGCTGAGTCTGAATTTTTCCGAGATGTATGAGAGACATAATACAAATAAAAGACCAAAACCGATAAGATGAAGCGCATCAACGGTAAAGAAAACCAGCCACTGTTCGTGCGTAACATCGGAGAAGTCGAAAATGAGATGTGTCGGAAAACGGAGCAGGTAACCCGTTAATACTAATATTACAAAGCGATGGACTCCTTTAATTACCCGCGGATTCTGATTGAATGGATTCGGATTCAGCCGCAGCAGATATGTAAATGCAACACCAGAGGTGAACATGAAGATTGGGGCAGTGAAACCCCTTATGGTATACCAGATATTGAATAGCGTGGAATCGAAAGATCTGTATTCATCTCCAAGAAAAGTATCTATTGTGTGCCCTTGCACCATCATCAGCACGGCAAAAGCCCGCATAAGATCGAGAAAAATGATCCGATTTTTTGTATTTATAGCCATTTATGATTTTTTGAATATTATAAGGATAAAAATAACTAAAGAATTGCACTTAAAAAATGTGAGAAATGGTATTGAGAGTCTGCCTCATCAATTTGAGGCAGGCTCAAACGGCGGGCGTGTTTTCAATTTCGGGGATGATTTTCAACCCACGATTTCAAAAATTTAATAATATCCTGAGTTGATGTGCCGGGTGTAAATAGTTCTCCAACTCCGAGTGATTTAAGTTTTAAAAGATCTTCATCCGGAATTATTCCGCCGCCGAATAGGAGGATATCATTCACCTCTTTTTCCTTCATTAAATTTAATATTCTCGGGAAGAGGGTCATATGAGCTCCCGAAAGAATACTAATTCCGATAGCGTCAACATCTTCCTGGATAGCCGCTTCTACTATCATTTCCGGTGTCTGCCTCAGTCCAGTATAAATTACTTCCATTCCGGCATCCCGGAGCGCGGCAGCAACAACTTTTGCGCCTCTATCGTGCCCATCTAATCCCGCTTTGGCTACAAGAACTCTGATCTTCCTTTCCATCAAAAAGTCTCCTTAGAATTTACATAGAGAGATTTTCTCTCTCATCAAAAATAATACAGCTCAGGTGAAAAGACAATCGGAAGGGATTACCTTCTCGAGTTTTTATCCTGCTGTTTGTAGTGCTTATCATAGAAACGGCGCGCAAGTTCAAGATCCTTTTGCGTATCGACAGAGAGACTATCGTAATCAGTAATGACAATCTTCATTTTATAACCGTGTTCCAGATATCGCAGCTGTTCAAGTTTTTCGATCTGCTCGAGGTCTGTAGGCCGGAGCGTGGAAAACTTAAAGAGGACTTCCCGCCTGTAAACATACAGACCGATATGTTTATATATCTCCGCGGTCTGAATGCGCGCCAGATTTGTTCTCGCCTCGCGGACAAATGGAATGGGAGACCTTGAAAAGTAGAGCGCAAAATTCTTATAGTCGAAAACCACTTTTACCACCGATGGCGATTTCATCTCCTCAACATTCGTAATTCTTCTGGCGAGAGTGGATAGATTGACTTTCTTATCGAACAGGAGTGGTTCTATAGCCTCATCTATCATTTTTCCTTTAATAAAGGGCTCGTCCCCCTGAATGTTAACGATGATTGTTGCATCAGGGATCTGTTCTGCCACCAGGGCTATTCTATCCGATCCGCTCTGGCAATTCTGGGGCGTCATATAGGCTTCGGCACCGAAACTTTTGACTACTTTAAAGACTTTTTCATCATCGACAGCAATTATAACTTTATCCAGCAATTTGGATTTTTTTGCGCTGTTGTAAGTATGCTGAATCATCGGCTTGCCGCCGATCTCAGCAAGCGGTTTCCCCATCAATCTGGTTGACGCAAATCGCGCCGGAATTATTCCAATTATCATTGTGTATTATGGTCTTGATTAATCACTTTGGGAACCTTAAAAAAATCGTCCGTCCTGCCCGGAGCATTTTTCAATGCTTCCTCCCTCTCAGCCGAGATCCTTAATTCATCTTCGCGGAAAATATTAGTCTCCTCAAACGGGTGTGAGAGCGGTTCAACATTATCGGTATTTAGTTCATTCAATTTATCCACGTATCCAAGGATCTCATTAAGCTGATGAGTGAAATTATCAAGTTCTTCATCCTTAAATCTGAGGCGTGCAAGCTGCGCTATATATTCGACATCCTTTCTTGAGACCGGCATACTTTAATTATTACCTCTTTTGGAAAAAAAACCGGACGAACTGTAACTGCCGAGAATATAAGAATCATTGCCGTTGTATGTATTTCCTTTAACTCGTATAGTGAGAGTATATTCCCCGCCGCCCCGCCGCGGACTCTTATAATTTAACTGATAAAAGCTGTTAGCGTAATCATAAATTGTTTTTTGGATCAGTGTAAACTGGCTCTCCAGCTGGTCGGCAAAATTTATTCCGTAAAAACCCGCAGTGCCCAGGCGCATTAGAGTCTCCTCGTCAAGCGGATCCTTACCGCGCAATCCGATAGTGAATACAAATTTATTGCTCACCGCGGAAAGAGCTTCAGATAGAGCTTCTGTAGTGGGTCTTGATGTTTCATTGCCGTCCGTAAAAATAATCATCGTTCCCTGCAGTGCATCATTGACCGAATACTTGTCCTGCCAGAGCGACGCCCCTTTAACTGCAGCGGAGTAAAGTCCCGTAGTACTTTTCCCGGATCTATACCGGTTTATTGAGTTGTAGAGAGAGTCCTTTAAATTAGTAAAGTCCGAAAGAATTTCCACCGATTCCGAAAATTGATAGATGGCCACTTCCTGATTTGGTTTTATCTTCCCTATGAAAGAAGTAACCGCATTTCTCACATTACCAAGTTCAGTATCGGTTAGACTAGTACTGTTATCCAGCATCAGGACGGTTCTAATCTTGTAGGGAAGCTGATCCTGCTTCTTAATCTCTATCAGGGACTCGGACTGAATCGGGAATCCGTCCTCAAAAAATTCAAAATCACCCGTCTGCAATGAAGGTACAGTATTATTATTAAGATCTACAACCTGAAATAAAAAATGGACTAAATTCGGCAACTCCGTACTCTTACTTTTGAGATACAGAGCATAACCTGAAGATGCGGGATTGAAATTTGCCGTCGTTCTGAAAATCTGCACGGGTGAAACTTTTTTTGTGCCGTCGGGATAATTTGCCCCGACCCGCCAATAATAAGTAGAGTTGTATTCAAGTGGAAAAGGATACACATAAGATTTGGAAGGGATCCCGGATGCCACAATCTTTAAAGGGGGGTTAACTTTATCAAGATACAAATCATACGAAAGAACATTTTCGGATTCCCACTTAAAAGTCTGAATCACGGATTGATCTATCGAATTATTCAGCGGGAAAGCGGGTTTGAGATATATGGCGCCTGCTGTTGAAGAATTTGCGACCTGATCGTCAAATGTGCATCTGGCAACGAGGAGCGGGATTAGAATTATCCATAATAAGCGGTATACCGGTCTTATCATTTCTTCTTAATTTTATTGTTGATCCGATACAAATATAACTAATAAAATCATTTTTGTAAGCGGGAAGTTGGTGACAGGATCGAGGCTATTCTTTTTTTAATTGAAGGGTGGCTGTAGAAGTACCATTCTATCAGCGGATGCGGCTCCCGGTCACCCAAATTCTGATCAGTAAGTTTTTCAAGTGCCGTTATAAACGCATCACTCTTGCCGGTTGAACTGACGGCATACTCATCTGCATCGTATTCAAATTTTCTAGAGATAAAATTTGAAACCGGACTCCGGATCAGTCCTATCAGGGTTCCCCATAATACCAGGAGGGGAAG
>JBAYWA010000014.1:0-14044 GCA_041674325.1 Melioribacteraceae bacterium
ATTTATGCATCTTCAGAAATGATACTTGCTTGTGGTCCTGAGGAATTAATGCAACCGTAGATATGTGGCACGATTCGCAGACATTGGCAGCAACTGAAGTACCATTGTGGCAGTCGTAGCAAACTGACATAGCGGGTTTTGCGGACGCAGATTCAAAGCTGTAGTCAACATCGGTTAATCCTTTATGACACGATTCACAGGCCAGTTTCTGGTCAGTCAGGTGATACTTATGATCAAATATAAGCTCAGCTGGTTCTTGGACTAACGGCTCATATTTTTCTTCATAGTGGCACTGGCTGCAATTCTTCTCATCGTTCACATCGTGACAGGTAGCGCAAACGGCTTTCTCAGGCAGCAGACGAGTAGAGAGAGAAGTGCTTTCGGCCGCAAGGGTATGGCAGGAGGCGCAATCCGTAACTTCTTTATGTACTTTGTGCGAAAACTTTATTACATCTTTGTTCGTTTTTCCCTCTTCACCAGTCTCGTTTTTATTTATTGCAGCTATTGTCAAAAAACAGATTAGAGTTAGGGATAGAGCCGTATAAAAATATTTTATTTTCATAATTATTTAGAGATTAGTATTGAACCAGTAATTTACTTTGAAAAGAAGCCTGAAATCATTCTTGTAAATTTTGTTGTTGAAATATTGACCCTGCAGATCGAATGAAAAATACTTCGCCGGCCTAAAGTTGATGCCGCCAAGAAGAGTCATTATGTTATTAGTTTCCGATTCCTCGGAAAGTTTGTAATTCGTAAAGGCAATTCCTACTGATGGCGTTAAAAGTCCGTCCGCAAAAGAATACCCGGTGTAGAAAGAGACTACATCCAGTTCTCCTGCGTACCCGAATGTCTTTCTGTAGCTGAGTGTTCCGTATTTTGTAGTTGTTCCGATATTGATTCGTCCGGAATTTTCATCCTTATAGGTTACGTTTCCGTACTTTCCGAAAACCGATATCTCTTTCCCGAATTTATAATCGATACCGCCTTCAATTTCCTGTGAATTGCCGTAATCAAAAACTGAAAAGATGGAGTTATATCTGATTTTCGGTTCCCGGAAATTGTAATAAACATCTATTCCTAAATCATCAGTGGCCTGTACGCGTCCGTCAGCCTCAAATTTTGAGGTGACCTTATAATTGACGTCATATTCATATCGTGTATTAAGATTGATTTTACCGTCGAGAAAATAAGATGCTTCGGCAGAGAGGAATTTGTATTGATTGGATTTTTGTTCTATCAAAACCTGCATCAGATTCAAATTGCCGTCCAAACGCCAGGCAGTAAAATCTAGCGGTTTGAAGTTTTTATCGATGTAGCTCAAACCGATATTAAAATGCTCGAGAAAATTGACTTCCAGTTTTCCGCCGAGCACATAATCTTTCTGAAGATCTTTTGTAAATTCTAATTTCTGATATGCAGGAACGTTCCCGCCGTAAAATCCCGTAATGGTCACGCCCGAGTATCTGAATTTAAGATTAACCCCGTCATACAATCCTCCCGCAACGGGTGTAAAGAGAGGCTGTCTTCCTAATTTCACCGTAAAAAGATCGAAGATATCGCGCGCTTCAAGATATAAATTATAGAAACGGAGTCTCGGATCGCTATCTAATGAATTGCCGAGATTGGTTTCGAAATTTGCTCTGGTGCGCAGTGACACTCTGCCGTAATTGAAATTCAGAGAGAGCGCTTCGAAGTTGCGGATGAAAGTATCTGACGTGTTTGGTGAATCGTATCTTTCGAATGTGTAGAAGGAGGAAGAGATGCTGCCATTAAGATTCTGGGCAGAAATCATTAATGGCAGACTTAAAATTAATACTAAAAAAAATTTATTTTTCATTTTTAGCTCTATAAAATAAGATTAACCTTTCGGGGTTGGATGAGCGATTTTTTTCCACATCTCTTCGTATTTGAATCCTTTAAAGGTCGGGCTTGCAGAGTTATGGCATGTAGCGCAGAATTTTGCGGCATCGGCATGAACAAGCATACCTTTCTTTTGAGCTTCTTCTTTGTTTTTCATAACCGACATAGCTTTATATTCTGAACCTGCACCGTGGCATGTTTCGCATTGTACGCCGTCTGTTTTGAAAGCAGACTCAACCAATGCATTGTCGCCTACGTGGCATTTAAGACATTCAGGGGTTTCAGCTGCTTTTTTGCCCCCTTTCTTCATTGCAATTGCATCGGCTTCCGGAGTTAATAGCGCTTTATAAGCCTGTGCGTGTTTACTGTCTGTCCATATTTTTAACTGCTGACCCTGTTTTTCTGTTTTATGGCACATACCGCATACTTTTGTGCCTACATATTTTGCCTGGGCGGTAACGATTGTTGGCATAGCGAAGTATGCTGTAATGATTACTAGAGCGAGAATTGAAATTTTGAATTTCATTTTAATTCCTCCGTGAAATAATTGATTAGTTAGCTATAATTTATTGAATTATATAAAAGAACTTATTAATCCTATTTTAATATAGCCCATTTGGGTTAAATAGGCAACTTAACTTAAACAGGATATTGTTGTATCAGCTGCTTTCTTACTTAGTTCCCTCTTCCGGCTGTATTTTAGCATCTAACCAGGCCTGAAGTTCGGGATCGTGATCTATCTCATGCTGAATTATCGCATCAGGGTCCAAACCATTCTCTTTTAGCGTAGAAGTGAACAATATTGTACCATTACTAACCTTTTCCAACTCACGCGTACCTTTTTTCAGCTCCATCCACTCAAGCACCACCCGTCTGAAATGTTTTTCGTGATGATGTCTGTAGGTATGAAGAGACATTTTCCCGTCCATCCAGGTCAGACTCATCGGATATTCATGCGGATGGAAGATCACAAAGAACCAGTGCCAGACAAGTATGGCAAGTGTTGCCAGAATTGCCTCGTAGAAATGTATTAATTCACTTACCTTTATAAGCCAGAGAGGAGCCCAATCACCTACTATGGTCGGGAACCAAAGTATGAATCCAGTCGCGCCCATAACAATTGTTCCCCAGATAAGCGCCCAGTACTCGGCTTTTTCCGTGTAATCATACTTGTCAAATTTAGGACGTTCTTTTTTTAACTTCAGATAGTAGAGTATGTTATCGCGTGCATCAGTCAAATCGTGCATCTTTGGAATTAAATTCAAGAGGACGTCTCTGCCTCTTGCTGTAAAACAGAGATAGAAGATATGATAGAGTCCGCTTACGATCATAATCACCGCGGCACCTCTGTGGATATACTGGCGTGCTGTTTCACTTAATCCCGCCATCTGTAGGAGTTCTGCCCACCAGCTGCCGTGATACTTTAGCGCGAATCCGGTGACCGCCAGTGTGATAAATGATGTCAGAAGGAGTAGATGCTGGATAACTTCATTCTGAGTGAATCGCGGTATTCTGATTTCAGTTTTTTCGTGGCGGCGTTTCTTTCTTATTTCAAAAACAAATATCAGTAGATTATGCAGAATCATTCCGCCGATCACCGAAATAATAAGCCACTGATAAACAAAAGTTACAACATCTTCAATTTTTGATGAACGCTCATCCAGAGTCGCATGAGCATAACTCTGAGCAAATGTGTCGGTAGCCTCCTCATGACATTTTTTACATGTCGCTGTTATGTTAGCCAGATTTACATCCGATTCGGGATTTTCTTTCGGCAAAATTTTATGTACGCCGTGACAATCCACACACATCGCGGCATCTTCATCACCGCGCATTACGGCCAATCCGTGGTAACTGTCCTGATATTGCTTTGACTGGTTGCCGGATCCGCCGAATCGCTCTGCTATACGAGGATCCTCGTGACATACCATACATGTTTTCTGCTGAAGCTTTTTAGCTTCCATTTTTTTGTCGATGGTATTAACGGCATGAATGCTGTGTTCATTATGGCAGTCGTTGCATACCGGAGCTTCTCTTACCCCTTTTTTGGCACGAATCCAATGAATAGATTTTTCATATTCCTGTGCAATCTGCTGATGACATACTCCGCATGTCTCCGGTACATTGAATGAAGAAATCTTTGAACCGGGCTGTACACGGTTCTTTATATCGTGAACACCGTGACAGAGACTGCAATTAGCAGCGTCTAACCGCCCTTTGGCTACCAGAACACCATGAACCGAATTCGAGTAAAGAAGGCCGGGATTTTTTACTCCGAATGAGAACTTTTCGACAAGCTTCGGGTTATCATGGCAGGTTCCGCAGGTACTTCCTAAATTTTTTGGATATACACTGCTTGCGGGATCTTTTACTTTTTTAATTTCGTGTGAACCGTGGCAATCCCAGCACATAGCCGCTTCATCTATCCCTTCGCTTAGCGATATACCGTGAATGCTTTCTCTGTGTTCCTTCGAAATATTTGAATGACAGAGATAGCAGTCGGCTTTCTGAGTAGCACGGACATTTTTAGGATGATTGGCTAAATTGTGTGAGCTGTAATTATGGCAATCCGCGCATTCTAAATTTTTGTGCACCGACTGATTAAGTTTTGTATATCCGTTCTGTTTATGACAGCTTACGCATTTATTCCCTTCCACAACTTTTGAATGATAGGGATTTGCCAATACCATTGAAGTATGGCATTGTGAGCAGTATTCTTTTACTTTGAGTGAATTCTCTTTTGGGGGAGTCTTAATTTCGTGTGTACCGTGGCATTTCTTGCAATCGGGCGGATTTTTTACTCTTCCCTTTAACCGATGATGAATATCGCTCTTCACCAGATCGGCATATTCTTCATGGCATGATTCGCATTTAACTTTTTTATAATTCTTCTTTTCAGCATGACTTTCGTCCTTAACATCCTGATGACAGTCCTGACAGCTTATCACTTCATTATGTACCGATTTCTGTATGAGATTCTCGTGACAATCGCCGCAATTGAAATCCTGCGCAATCAGTGTGCTGTTCAGTAAGATGAAAAGTATAAGCGGAACAATATTTAAAAGTATTTTTTTTCTTGAAGGGAAGAGCATGAATAAAACTCCGTTAAAGTAATTTATTGATATAAGAAAATCATGGAATAAATAATCAGCACTATAAGCATGAGGCCCAGAAACAGAGCTGTGAAACCGAAAATCCTGGCTGCTCTTCTTAAAAATACCGGAGGCGCGTCGCCTAATTTTTTCTGAAGCTCGGGGTCCTGCATAATTATCTCATACTCGCGCGGACGGTCCTCTTTCAGCTCATCTATATGCACCTTCCCGGTAAAAATAACAGTATCCATAGGAAATTTATCCGGGCGGAAATGTGTGTTGAAAAAATGATAGGTGAAGATGAATCCTACGGCTAATAAGGCCTCATCGCTGTGTATAATAGTTGCAATATTTATAAAGGATCCCGGCAGACCTAATCCGGTGAAAAATTCGGGGAACCATAATATTAATCCGCTTGACCCGATTACGGCAACTCCCCAGAATACAGCCCAGTAATCGAATTTTTCCCAGTATGTCCATCTGCCATATTCCGGCCGGGGGCCTTTGCCTAAAAACCATTTCATCGTCGCAATCATCTCAGTCAGGTCTTTTTTATTTGGGACCAATGAATTTTCGCCCTTCAGCAACGAGGTGAACTTAGATTGTTTCCGCTTGATCTTGCGAATCAGATAGCCTATATGCAGCCCGAAGTAGATAAATGTGATTATCGCGGCAAAGCGGTGGATAAATCCCGTAACTGCATACCCTCCCATCAGATCGGAAATTGTCTGGAAAATTCCGCTCCCGGAAAATTTAATTATCATTCCGGTGATTGCGAGAGAGATGAAGCTTGTTATTACAAGAACGTGCAAAAATCTGGAATAGGCATCAAACCGTTCGTAATATTTTCCTTTTTTTTCTTCAGGCATATCTGTCATATTTATCTGCTTTCCATTTATCGGGTGATGAATTTTTTTAATTATAAATTAAGAGATCAATCTTCTCTGTTGTAATCTTCCTGTTCAGACTCTTTTTGTTTATTCTTCTCTTTTTCAAGCGCTTTGTGTCGTCTGCTTTCTTTAAGGGCTTTTGGGAACCAGAGTATAGTATGGATTCCGAAAAACGCGAATGTTCCCGTCAGCAATATCACCATGAACCAGAATGTATAAAACAGATACGGATATTTTTCCCTGTTATGATGCGTTGCGTGTGTAAGGTATCCAACGAATTTTCTGTTTGAATTCGGATGACACTTCTGGCAGGTTTCAATAATATTATTTCGGCTCAGTGTGCTCTTTGGATTTTCCACAGGCAGTATATTATGTGCCCCGTGACAATTATAACACCTGGCTGCCTTTATGGAACCAAGTTTGGACACTTTCCCATGGATTGTGTCAAAGTAAGTTTCTGTCACCTCTTCATGGCATTTTCCGCATTGAACCAGGATCGATGTTTTAAAGTCTTTTAAGTCGACACGATTAATTTCATGTGACAAATGACAATCATTACAAACCGGAAGCTTTTTATCTGTCTTTGTAACTTCAGGGCTGTGCACGCTGCTCTTGAATTCTTCATAAACACCAAGGTGGCACTGAGCACAGGTGGCTGCTATATTATTCGGATTAACTGTAGAGCGCGGATCCTTTTGAGGCAGTTCACGGTGGCTTGAATGACAATTTACACAGGTTGCTGTTACCATCAGTCCGCTCTGAAGAAGTCCTTTACCGTGTATGCTCTCTCTATAATTAATGATAATTCCTTTATTGCTTTCGTCAAGGGCCGTGGCTATGTTTTTCCCCTCGCGATGGCATTTGCCGCATAACTCGGGTACATTGCGGGCAAATGTAGGAGATGTCAGTTCCTTTTTGCTTTGAACGTCATGACTGGTATGGCAGTCAACACAGTACGGAGCAGTCTGATCGCCATTGGTATGTTTAACGCCGTGAAGACTAATTTTATAATCATCCACCTGAGTGGTATGGCAGATAGAGCAATCTACTTTCCCACTGTTCAAACAGACTGGATTTTTAGAATTACTGATGTTCGTGTGGCATTTTATACAAGAATTATCCTTATGCGCGGATTGTTTGAATTTGTTGTAGTCCACATAAAGTGAAATTGTCTTCCCGTTTACAACCTTTTTAAGATCTTTCTGAGAGTGGCACTTAATACATTTATCATCGGGAAAACTATCATCATAGAAAACTTTGCGTACTTTATGAGGCGCATGGCAATCGATACAGGCCGGAATTTTATTTGGTTCTTTTTCCCATAAGGAGCCGCGAATAACTTTTACGTGTACTTTCTCGATCTGAGTATGACATTGTGTACAGGTTTTAGCAATATTATTTCGGTTGATTGTTGAAACAGGATTCGTATGCGGAAGAATATCATGGGAAGTGTGACAGCTCGTGCATACGGCTGTAACAATCAATCCCCGTTTGAATAAACCTTCACCATGAATTGATTCCGTGTAATCGCTCAAAACAGTTTTCTCTTCCGGATTAACCATTCCCGAAACAGGAGTTCCTTCTTTATGACATTGTCCGCACAGCGCGGGAATATTCATTACGTATGTTCTGGATCTGGGATTTTTAGAAGAGAGTATTTCATGCTTTGTATGACAGGATGCGCAAGTTGGGGCCAGGTATAATCCTTTCTTTAATGCCTCCGCATGAAGGCTCCTGTCGTAATGCGCCGCGGGATTTTCGTGACAGGTGGAACATTCAACTTTATTCAGTTTTTCCTTGTGGGGAAGATCCCCTGGATCTACATCCGAATGGCATCCTGTACAACTGATTTGTTCATGCACAGATCCGGCGAAGGACTTTCCGTTGATAAAGAGAGATACCTGTTTTCCGCCCCTGGTTGAAGTCAATGTCTTATCGGCGTGGCAATCAAGACATAATTGATCATCCTTGCTCTGGGCAAAAACGGTTGAGGCTAGGAGGATAAAATTTATTAAAAACCAGCTCAGTTTTTTCATAATTTTTCAAATAGTTTAATAGTGATTATCAAAAATCGTGCACACTTATTCTGTCAGGAAACCAATTCTCTACTTTCTTTTAGCCGAAATTGAGAAAACCAATCAATAACGCACTATTTTTTTTCAGAAATGAGAAGATTTATGGTCTTAATATCAGATAAAAGACACTAATATCTGCAACTAAAATATTTACTTAGCATGACTTTGTCAACGCTCATAAAATAAAAAAGGAGAAGGGATATCTCCCTTCTCCGCCGTAAAAAGAGGAATCTAAAATTTTTTACCTTTTAAAGAACTCTCCGGTAATGATATACCAGTCTTTCTCTTCCAAATTCTCAAGCTGACCCCAATAAAGATCGAAACTCTCTTTTTTATCTTTCTCTTTATTTACAAACGTTTTTATCTGTTTTGAATACCGCTCAATCTCATCCTGATAGAATGTAACAGCATTCTTCCCGATCTTCAGAGATGATAATTCAGTATCCAATTTATCCGCATCTATCATACAGATCCAGTTTTTCTCATAGGTAGAATAATCGAGTGAATCTATATTATCGTTAAGATCATTATTGACTTTAGCTACGAGTCCGCTCACCGGAGAATTAAACTGGACTGATCTTTTTCCCTGCTTTATGCTGAATAACGGTTGCCCCTTCTCGATTTGCATACCCAGATTCGGGAACTCTATTATATCAATTTTACCAATCAGTTTTTTCGAAAAATCATCAAGCCCAATCCGCACGGTTCCGTCCTGTGCTATTGCAGCCCAGCAATGTCCCTCCGAAATAAATACTCCTCCCGGGATAGCAAACTCCCCAACGTTGACTCTTTCTTCCTCGCTTATATGAGTAATGTGGACACGGGGTTTGAGCTGCTTGTGTATTCTATCCTGCCTCTTAATCAACGATTTTTTTACGAACTCCAACAGCTCATCTTCAGTAAAAGGTTTCTGGACATAATCCATGGCGCCCAACTTCATGCAATCGACCGCAGTCTCAACCGTTGCATATCCTGTAATTATCACCACATCGATATCGGGGCGAAGAAATTTTACAGTTTTTGTCACTTCCACGCCATCCATCTCCGGCATTTTCAGATCGGTAAAAACAAAATCATAATGATGTGATTTGATAAGACTCAATGCCTGATAGCCGGAAGTAACCGTATCGATCGAATAGCCGTCTAGCACAAGAATTTTTCTGAAACTGTCGAGGATAACATCCTCGTCATCAACGCATAAGATTTTTGCTTTCGGATTCGGCACCTCGGCTCGTTTCAGGGAAACTGCTTCCTGGCTTAGATCAACATTGATGCTCTCAACAAGAATAGATTCTCTCTCCTTGCGGACCTTTTTTTCGTTTACCGTTTTAATTGCGTATCTGATAATTATATCAGCTATTATGAAAACAATAACAGCTAAAATGAAGAGTGGCATATTAATTTCTCCTTGAATTTTAAAACCTGGTTTATGTCCTGTCTGAACTGCATGGTATTAATAATTTAATTTCATAAGCCAGTTCCGATGGAATAATTCTGTAAATCCACCCCTCAAAATAGGGATCTTTTTCCAGCAGTTCCGGCTCATTTAATAATCTTTCGTTGATTTCTATTATTGTTCCGCTGATAACCGAATATAGCTGATGAACCAATCCGTCTTCGGTTTCAAATTTTACCGCGGATGATGCCTGAGTTAATATTTCGTTAATCGGAAGTAATTCAATTTTCCTGATCTGTTCAAGTGTTTTGATGAAAAAATCCGTAGCGCCTATCAGCACGGAACCGTCAAAATCCAGATTCATCCAGGCGGAATATCCGAGACGGAGATATTTGGCCGGGCAGGGGACAATTAATACCGAATCTTCTTTTAATTTTCTCATCCGGTGAAGCGCGGAATATTTCATTCCTCTGTGTATCACGCTCGTTAATTCGTCTACTGTAAATGGTTTTGGTACAAATTCAATTGCTCCGGAATAGAGGGATTTTACCGCGTTCTCTATTGTCGAAAATCCTGTTGTCATTATTACCGGGGTATCGATTCTTTTCGATTCGATAGCTGAGAGAAACTGAAAACCATCCATTCCGGGAAGCATGATGTCGCATATTATCAGGTCAAAATCCTCTCCGGAAATTTTTTCCAAAGCAGATTGCGCATCCATCACGGTTTCGTAACTATAATCTCCCATCATCGCAATTTTCGAGATTGAATCTATAACAACCTGTTCGTCGTCAATTATCAATATGTTTTTGTGTTCTTTCATCAGATACTTCTTACGGGCTCCCCCTGCGGCAATTTAATAGAAAATGTTGTTCCTTTTCCTATTTCACTCTGAACCGAAATTGAACCGCTATGATTATCAATTATTCCCCAGATTACGGAAAGGCCAAGCCCGGTTCCGCGCTGACCTTTTGTTGAGAAGAATGGTTCAAAAATTTTAGACATGTTCTCAGGAGGAATTCCGCATCCGGTATCTTTTATTTCGATCTGTACAAATTTTCGCTCGCCTGCTTTGTCTATCAGGTCCCACTTTTGCCAGTTGTCCTTGAACGATGCGCATCCTTCAACAAATCCCTGATTCGGAATCTGAATTTTGTAGACGGGTCCGCCGCATTCGGGACATTTGCTATTCCTGTCAATTAAAGAGATATCGCAGACAGGGCATAGCAGATTTAGCGGGCTGTTCTTATCAATTGAAATTCCGAAGTAATGGCGGTGATTGCCGTAAATCGGATCCAGATGGAGTACTCCTTCGTTGGCTCCCGATTTAATCTTGAATTTGATTGAGGGAATGCCGCCGAGCTTATGTTCGGGATCCATAAGTGAGTGTGTCTTGGCGCAGACCGCATTTTTTATCTGCGTTATTCCCTTCGGGGAAGCGCTTATCTGTGATGTTGTGACTGTAATTGTTCCGCCATCCTTGCCTGAGGCATCAATGGCATTTACGAATAAATTAATAAATACCTGCTGTATCTGGTTAGCGTCTGCCGTAATTCTGGGAAGTGAGTTATCAAAATTCTTGACTAGCGAGACATGGCTCAGTTTAATCTGATTCTTTATAACAACTTCGGCCCGGTTAATAATCTCATTTACATCTATAAGACTTTTCTTGGGTGTCGACTGACGCGCGAAATCAAGCAGACCCTTTACGATTTCCCTGCTTCTTACTGTTTCTCTTACTATTACGTTCAGGTCTTCCTGAATCTGCGGATTATCTTTTGTTCTCTTCAGCAGAAAACTGCTGTAAGTCAGAACGCCGGTTAGAGGATTGTTGATCTCATGCGCCACACCTGCCGCAAGCTGCCCTAATGATGCCATCTTCGTTGACTGATAAAGCTGCTGATTAGTTTCATCAAGCTTCTTGGTCATATTATTAAATGATTTGCCGAGTGTGCCCAGTTCATCCTTACTCAGATTCTTTATAGAGTAACTTAAATTACCGGCGGCTACCTGGTCGGTCGCTTTCACCAGTTCTTTTACCGGACGATCCACCCAGCGCTTAACAAAAAATCCGATAATAAAACCGATTCCCGATATCGAAATTAGCGCGAAGATCAGCTCTCTTATCTGATTGTCGTAGATCTGCTTATCAACTTCCGCAAGAGACATGGTTATGTCAAGAACGCCGAGAACTTTCGATCTGGATGAATGTGCGTGACAATCCGATTGGTAACATGACTTTTCATTATAGATCGGATTAATAATTCCAAGTATCCTGTGAGGGTTATCTTCTGACTTGAAAATTCTTGTCCGGTCTTTGATAGGCAGTTTCTCAATCGCCTGATTCTCAGCATGGCACGCGTAACAGCTCTCGGCTTTTTTATCCAGCATTTTACCAATCTCTTCACTCTTTGCCGAATATATTATCTCGCCTTCTTTATTGAGAATCCGAACATTGGAAATAGCCGGATCGTTACCAATGCTGGTAATCATCTCCTGAATATGCTCGCGTTGATTGAGCAGCATTACATACCGGGTCGAATTCTTAACTGATTCGCTCAGCTGATTTGCATGCCGCTCAACCTCCGCCTGCAATACATCGCTTTGTGATTTGATATTAAAATATGAATAAACGCCAATGATTAGAATCACTGTAACGCTTACTACCAAGATCAATTTATAACTTATCGTTCTAAACATTTTGTGCTATTTTTTCTTTAAAAGTTTTCCCGGAACATGTTGAGGCCACGATTTATCATCGTGACAATTGCTGCATACCGGCTTTGCGAAGGTTTTATCCTGATGGCATTCCGCACATTCGATAGCTGAGTGTGTATCATCAAATGCCAGTCCGGTAATTTTATGATCGAAATTTTCCTGGGTCCACTTGCCGTGACAATTGATGCATTCTCCATTTAACCCTGTGAATTTGCTCTTTTCAACATGGCACCTGTTGCAGGCAAGTTTCGAATGGAAATTGGCAGTATCAAACCCGGTCACTTCTTTATGGTTAAATCCTCCCTTGACGCCGTTAGCATGACACGATGCGCAATTCGTTTTCGTGTTATGGCAGCTTGAACAGACATTATGCTTCTGGTCGGCTGTCTTAGCCTTAAGAGAAGCGGGTTTATTTTTAGTATGGCATTTACCGCAGCTTTCATTGGAATGGCATGATTGACATTCCAGTCCGAAAAGATCTATATGCTGTGAATGGTAAAATGTGACCATCTTGCCCGAGGCTTTAGGAGTATCGAATTTAATTGTAGATGGTGTTATGATTTTCGGATGTACCCGTTTGCTGCTTTTGTCGGCTAACTTCTGCTCCTTTGATTTTTGGACAGAACCGTTCGGCTCATGGCATGAAACACATTCAACTTTTCCGCTCCATGAACGGTGGCACTCCATACATTGGCGATGATACGCGCCTTTAAGATCCGGCTTGCTAATATCAGTTCTTTTCCTGATCAATTCATGACAATCTGAACATCCTATTACCTGTCCGGGCGGATTATAATGGTGGCACATTTTGCAGCCGCCGGCCATTCCGCTCATCTCCGCGTGAAGGCGGTGTGAGAATACAACCGGGGCGTATATATCGGATTGCTTCTTGAATTTATCTATAATAAGAACAGCCGGACCCTCTTCAGGAGTCTGCTCAATCGAGACCATCTTATCACGCGGACAGGCTTTTAAGCAAGGATTTTCTTTAGTAGGTATGTCGCAATTGTGGCATGTCTTGCATGAAATGCCGCTTAAATTAGGATGAACTTCTTTCTTATTTTGAGCATTCAGAATAAAAGCGCAGAAAAGTATTAAAATAAAAATTTTGGTTTTCATTGCACACCTCCTCTTACAGAATATTTAGTCTTGCGGGCGGATAGATCGGGTACGCTTACAATTGGAAAGATCATCACCGCTATTCTGAAAAGGAGTACCTCAAGCGCAATGAATCCGATTGTAACTGAAATTTCTCCGAAGGATGGAAAATAAGAGTGGACTTCATACGGGGGAGTGTATGCTACGAGAAAATTATTAAGGCGGTTCAGGAACACGCCAAGTATTACCAAGAATGAAGCTATCATGAGCCCGGTCGGAGATTTTGCAACCTGCCGCGACAGAAACATTCTCAGTGGAATTATAACTCCAAAGAGCAGCTCGACTGTAAACATCACGCTGGGCGCGGAAATTGTTGTCAGATAGACGAAGGTGCCTCTGATAACCATATCTCCTATTTTAAAAGCAAGATAGATTCCAAGCAGGGGGGCAACCATACTGCCGAGATTTGAGAGTATGTGTGTTTCCGGTTTTAAACCGAAAGATCTGGAAGTTATTATAGATTCAAAAATTACCATCGGAAAACCTACCGAGACTGCGGAGAGGAGGAAAAGAAGCGGAAGTATCGGCGTCTGCCAGAGCGGATGCATCTTTGGTCCTGCAATCACCATCAGTGTTCCAAGAGAAGACTGATGAAGACAGGAGAGAACAACACCCGCGATAATAAAAATAAACATTGTTTTCTCTAATCCTTTGTCCAGCAGGCGCAAAAATTTATCGAGTGGATTATTAAACCGTTTCAGAAATCCAGGCAGATTGACTCTTCCGATAAATCTCTCCGCGACTATTGGAAGGAATTCTATATATAGTACAGTCAGATATATCATTACGCAGATACCTACTTCAAAGAGTACGGAACTGCCATTCCACATAATGAGGGGATGCCAGATATAATAC
>JBAYWA010000015.1:0-13728 GCA_041674325.1 Melioribacteraceae bacterium
ACCAGTCCGTTTACAAATATTTCGGCACGTTTCATTTTCGTTCATCAAATATTCAGTTTTTCTTTTTTTGAGAAGAATGATTCGTACACTTCGGAAACTATCAGTCCCAGAAAAATCAGAATGCTTCCGACTATGCCAAAGTTACTGATTTTCTCGTTTAGTAAAAAGAATGCGAATAACGCTGCAAATATCGGTTCGAAAGAGTAGATGATGCCCGCTTTTGTTGGGCTCACAATTTTTTGAAATTTTGTCTGAAGACCGATGTTGAAAAGAGTCGCCAAAAGCGAAGTATATAATAATCCGAATAACAGATATTTAGTCAATGAGACATGCAGAGACTCTATTGATACTCCCGATGACACAAATGCAGAGATAAAACTCAGTATAGAAACTGTAGATAATTGAGTGATAAGGAGTGTCCAGAAATGATTCTTTGATGAAATGACATCCATATAAACTACATGGAGCGCAAAAAAGACCGCGCAGAGGAGAGTCATACCGTCCCCGAAATTAAAATTTGCTCCGAGTTCGCCGAGAAGTGAGGCAATGGACGAACCTCCGCTCGAGAGGAAAAGAATGCCCAAAAAGACAAGCATCGTACCAATTATTGCGCCTCTGCCGGGAAGTTTTTTTTCGATTATCATCTGAAAAATCGGCACCATAACTACAAGAGATCCGGTAAGAAATCCAGATTTAGTTGCGGAAGTGAATCTGAGGCCTATAGTCTGAGTAAAAAATCCGAGGAACAAAAAAAGTCCGAGAAACATTCCCGGCAATACAGATTGCCATTCAATTTTAATTTTACGGAGTAATAAAATCAGTACGAGTAGGGAGGAAGCGATACCGAATCGAAATGCAACAAAGAGGAGAGTTGAAATATCATTAAGTGATTCTTTAACAATAACAAAAGTGCCTCCCCAGATAACAGTCATTAAGAGAAGCGCTCCTTCGCCAAAATATTTACCGGCGGATTCCTTGAAAGAGTTATTCATCATCCTTCTTATAGCCGAAACTTTTGAGTATTACGGGGTTAGAGCGCCATTTATCCCGGACTTTCACACGGAGTTCCAGATAGACCTCGTGCTGTAAAAATTTTTCTATGGCCGTACGGGCTTCCTGCCCAAGACGTTTTATTGCATCCCCTTTTGACCCGAGAATTATCGGCTTTTGAGAATCCTTTTCTACAACAATTTCCGCGCTTATATAATCCTTCGCGTTTTCTCTTTCTTTGAATTCAGCAATTATGATCTCCGTACTGTAGGGAATTTCGTCACGGTATCTTTCAAAAACCTTTTCCCTTATTATCTCAGAGACAAAAAACCGTTCGTTTTCATCGCTCAGCTGGTCATCCGGAAAATATTTAGGATGCTCAGGCAGATATTCAAGAATTGTGTCAATAACTGAACCAAGATTAAATCCTTCCGCTGCGGAGATAGGAATAATCTTTTCAAACATCCCCTTAGAGGTGAGGTCATTTATCAGTCTTTCTACTATTGTCTGATCCGACAGATCAATTTTATTAATCAGAAGAATCTTTTTTGTCTCGATACTATTCAATATCCGGCTAACTCTTTCATCGCCGAGAGTCTGAGAGCCCGTCGGATCTTCCTTGATATCAATTATAAAAAGTACAAGCTCGGAGTCTTTCACCGACTGAAAAACATATTCGAGCATTCTCTCCTGCAGAAGATATTCGGGATTAAGAATTCCGGGTGTATCCTGAAATATTATCTGATAATTCTCAGATGATAATATACCCAGAATTTTTTTTCTTGTAGTTTGAGGCTTGCTGGTAGTTATAGATAGTTTTTCACCTAGCAGCGAGTTTAACAGAGTAGACTTTCCTACATTTGGTTTACCGATTATAGATACGAATCCTGATTTATGAGGCATGATATTTCTTTTAAATTGTTTATGTGAAAATATCGAAAGTAGAGCAGATACGCTAATAGAGGGCAATGTTTCCCAGGTTGAAGAGAATTCTAACCGCAATATTCAGAAATATCCTTTGCAGGGATCAGCGGGCAACACTGTTCAGCTTTTTAGTAAAATTTTTATGCGATTCGAAAGTGAAGTAAGCCGCAATCAGAAGAACCAGTGAGAATGCGAAAATTGTAAGAATAATTCCGGGATTCGAAAAAAAGCTTTGGAGCGACGAGATATTTTTGCTTATTGCATCTTTCATCTTATCCGCATATGGAGCAATGGCTGATTTTTCACCGGCTTTCTCAGCTGTCTGCAGAGCGGCTATCAAAACCGCAATTACACCGACGGAGAAAAGAGAGATGATTGCTATAAAGAAATGATTTGCCGCTGGTTTTACAGATTTTCGGGCAGCGGAAATTGCTTTCATCACCTTTTCGGTAATTGCATCCGGCGCATGCTCAACTTCCATACGCCGCAATGAATGGTCCACCGACTTTAAAGCCTGCAGTTTGGAAAGTAATTCCGGGTTATCGTTCATTTCATTCTTGATAGTAGCAAGCTCGTCGGAATCGAGTTCGCCGTCTATATATCTGTTCAAAATTTCATCTGTAGGATTATTCATAACATTTCCTCCTGATAATTATGCTTAATAAGCAGGTCTTTCAAAGCATTGCGTGAGCGGTGCAAAAGAACTTTCGTATTTACAAGCGAGGTCCCCATCACCTGACTGATTTCATTCAGAGAAAGTCCGTCCATATAAAAAAGAATCACCACAAGGGCTCCGCGAACCGGCAGTTTATCAACCATTTTCATTATATACTGATGAGCGTTGTCTGTTCTGCTGTATACCTCGTCATCGTGACTTGCAAGATCGAATTGTTCATCAATGGAGCTCATCTCCTGCTCAACTTTTCTTTTCTTTGAAGAGACCACGCTCAGGCCGGTGTTATATACAATTCTATAGAACCATGTTGAAAACTGGGAGTCCTGCCTGAATGTGCCCAAAGCATTAAAAGCTTTCAGAAAACTATCCTGCAGTGCCTCCTCCGCATCCAACTCATTCTTGAGTAGCCGTTTCAAAAGTGAAAACGCCCTGTCCTTATATCTGTTAACAAGCAGAGAGTAATCGGATGAATTTCCCCTGTTAATGGAATCAATTATCTCTATGTCGCTTAACTTTTTCATTACTCCATTAGACCTGAAGATTAACAGAAAGGTTACAAATTAAGCAAATAGTTTTATGTAACCTTTCAGACATTTATTCTAGTCCAAAGTAGTGAACGGAATATTTCTCCCAAATTTAGCAGAAAAGCAGAGAAAGAAAAATACAAACAGTTGTAACCTTTAAAGGAAGAATTCGGTCAAAAGTATCAAATAACCAAGGAGGAAATCATGGAAGAGTTAATACCCATTATAATGTTTCTGGTAATTGGACTTGTAATAGTAACTTACATTTATTACCGCTCCAAAGAGAAACAGATGATGATCGAGAAAGGATTATCCATTGAACAGATAATGGAACTCCTCAAAACAAAGAGGGATCCATACATAATGCTGAAACTCGGAATAATAATATTATTCGTCGGTCTCGGATTAGGAATCGGATTTCTAACAACTCAAATGACATCCTATCAGATCGTTCACGGAACGGGTGCAGACAGATGGGTCGAGTACGGGGATCACGACGAATGGATGGCTTTCTGGATTGTAGCAATGACAGGATTAGGATTTGTCGCGGCTTTTCTTTTCACAAGGAAACTGAAGAACGGAAATTAGGGGCGATTAAATTTTCCAAAACCAGAAAAAGCATCCCTTATCCCGGGATGCTTTTCTATTATCAGCAACTCAATTTAAGCCAGTTCGTTTTCTTCCAGCCAATGCTGGGCATCTATAGCAGACATGCATCCGCTTCCGGCAGCCGTAATAGCCTGCCTGTAAGTTTTATCCGCGACGTCACCTGCAGCAAACACACCTTCTACATTTGTTTTGGTAGTTCCCGGTTTTACAATGAGATAACCGGTTTCATCCATATCGAGTATCCCTTTGAACAAAGATGTATTTGGCTGATGACCTATTGCCATAAAAATTCCATCTGCGGGAATCTGCCAGGTAGATCCGTCTTTAGTATTTTGGAGCAGCGCGCCGGTAACGAATTTTTTTCCGCTCTCCTCCTTACCGAGAATTTCCTTGATAACCGCGTTGGTAATAAATTTTACTTTGGGATTCTTCCTCGCACGCTCAATCATAATTTTTGAAGCGCGAAATTCATCGCGGCGGTGTATAAGCGTAACTTCAGATGCAAATTTTGTGAGATATGAAGCTTCCTCAAAGGCCGTATCACCACCGCCTACCACAAGAATCTTCAAACCTTTAAAGAAAAACCCGTCGCACGTTGCGCAGGCGGAAACTCCGTAGCCCATATAATGTTTTTCCGACGGCAGATTCAATAATTTAGCCGAAGCCCCTGTAGAGATTATAACCGAATCTGCCGTATAAACTTCATTGTCAGCTTTGATAGTAAACGGGCGCTTCGAAAAATCCACCTCGGTCACATTTTTGAAAAAACATTGAGCCCCGAATCGCTGAACCTGTTTGCGCATTATATCCATCAGCTCCGGTCCCTGAATACCATGTTCAAAACCTGGAAAATTTTCAACCTCCGTAGTGATTGTTAACTGTCCGCCCGGCTGCATACCTTCGAATACAACCGGATTAAGATTAGCCCGTGATGTGTAGAGAGCAGCTGTTAATCCCGCGGGACCTGAACCGATAATAATTACTTTATGATGATTGGCTGACATTAATTTATCTCCGAATATTTACCTGACAAAATTACTTAAACGAATTGATATTTAATAAATAATTAGATGATGATTATCCGCAATGGATTCATTCTGTCATCAAAGTTAAATTTATTTCCCTGTGAATAAAAAAGCACCATTCCTTCTTAAACCGGTCAGTTTAGCTCTTTTAATGGGACTCGTCTCGAATCTCTGTTTGAAATTTTCCACAGTCATCCCTTCAATCTCCTCAAAACTAAGTTCCATATTTCCGGCAGGCTCAAATTCCTTTATTTTTGAATTTACCGAAAACTTATTATTCCAGGGACAGACATCCTGGCATATATCGCATCCGAAGAGCCATCCTTCAAATTGATCTTTGAATTGTGAGGGGATTTCTCCTTTGTTCTCGATAGTCAGGAACGAAATACATCTATTTGCATCAACGAGAAACTCACCTACAATTGCTTTAGTAGGACAGGCATCTATGCAAGCTGTACAAGATCCGCAGAAATTCTCCATCCTGCTGCCGTGCGTAAAATCATAGTTTGAGATAACCGTTGCTAAAAAGAACCAGCTTCCAATCTCTCTTGAGATAATATTTGAATGTTTTCCCTGCCACCCGATTCCCGCTCTAACAGCCCACACCTTATCCATAACCGGTCCCGTATCAACATAAGATAAACACTTAAACGAAGGATCAATCTTTTTCAATTCATCCTCCAGAAGCTCAAGTTTTTCCCAGATTATTAGATGATAGTCTTTTCCCCACGCATAGCGGGATACTTTTCCGTACCTGCCGGCCGATGATGACGCGGACCCAATATTATGATGGAAGGGTGTATAATAATTCATAGCAAGAGAGATGACGCTCTTAGCGCCCGGAATAATATTTTTCACATCTTTCCGTTTCTCAACATTACGGCTCATATAATCCATAGACGCGTTAAAGCCATTTGCCAGCCATTCGTTCAGATGATCTGATTCATCTTCCAAAACTGAGGCAGCAGCAAACCCCACGAGATCGAACCCGAGTTCTTTTGCTTTTTCAATTACTATTTGATTTGTGAGTTCCAAGATAGATATGTCTTAGTGATTTATTTCCAATGCACACTGAGAATAAATTCATTATCCTCTTTCCATTATTTTTACCATCTCATTCTTTTCGGATACACTTTTACATAAACATCATCGTCAATAATTTTCACCTCATACGGATCCAGTCCTTTAACCGCATTAGGGACCCGGCCGGTTGCGAGATCGAATTGCCATCCGTGAGCAGGACATGAAACTTTTCCGTCTTCAATGAAGCCGTCGTAAATAATCGCTGCTTTCTGATGAATGCACATATTGCTCAATGCGTATACTTTACCGTCTACTTTGAACAAAGCGACATCAACATCATCAACGATGAATCTTTTACCCAATTTTTCTTTGAGGTCTGAATATTTGCACACTTTCGAAAACCCGTTTGGCTCTTTCATTATATCATCTCAGTAAAAACATTGTCTATAGTAAATCCGGCATCAGATTGAGTAACAGTAGCCATTATTACTTCCGGGTCGTGTTCAAAAAATAATTTCCAATTTTCCTTTGCCGCAATAGAGAGAATTTTTTTCTTTTCCTGAACTGTAACAAGGGGCTGAAGATCATACCCCATCACATAGGGTATCGGGATATGTGATATAAACGGGAAAAGGTCGCCGCAATAGAGAACGGTATTGGAATTGTCGTGAACTTTTATCATCTGCTGAGAGATTGTATGCCCGTTAATTGTAATAATCTCTAATTCATCATCGAAAGGGGTGTCCCCGTCAATAAAATTGAGCAGCCCTTCTTTTTGCAAAGGCAAAAATCTGTTCTCAATAAAACTTCCCTTATCCCGCTCCGACGGATTAAGCGCCCATTCGAAATGTTTTTTCTGAACATGATATTTCGCATTCGGGTATGCCGGGATCCATTTACCCTCATTTAAGACAGTAGAGCCGCCTGTGTGATCGAAATGAAGATGTGTCAGTAGAACATCCGTTATCTGATCGGGTTTGATACCAATTTTATCAAGGGAGCCTGAAGCGGTATTCTTTGTCTGGTCTAATCCGTAAATTCTTTTAAATTTTTCGTCCCAGTCGCTGCCTATTCCTGTATCGATAAGTATTTTACGAGAGTCGCTCACGAGCAGAAGATTCCTGGCACTAAGAGAAACACGGTTCAATTCATCCGCGTGATTAGTCCTGCTCCAGAGCGTTTTCGGTATTATACCGAACATAGCACCACCGTCCAAAGCGAACGAGCCCGTTTCCGATACATATAATTCGTACTTGCCAATTTTCATGTTTCAGCTTATTCTTTATTTTAGAAATGATATTTTTATAATAAAGTTACAAATAAGTAAGGATATTTTTATGAACAACAAAGCATCGGCATATTTTGTTCAATCGGCGGCCGGAAAGCCGTCCGCTTGGGTTTTATCATGTCTTATGATTTTCAGTTTTCTGTGTGTTCCGCTTAATGCTCAAGAACCTGAAGATCTGAAAGTGATGACGTTCAATATACGTTACGGAACCGCCAATGACGGGGAAAACAGCTGGCAATTCAGAAAAGATAAAGTTGTGCAGACAATCCGAGATTTCAAACCGGATATTCTCGGATTACAAGAAGCGCTTCAGATTCAGATTGACGAATTACTGGCACAAATGCCTGAATATTCTTATTCGGGAGTAGGAAGGGACGACGGGAAATCCGCAGGCGAGCATAGCTGCATCTTCTATTTAAAAGAGCGGTTTGATATTGATTCTACAGGCACATTCTGGTTTTCGGATACGCCGGAAGTTGCCGGCTCAAAAAGCTGGGGAAACAATATTACACGGATCTGCAGCTGGGTGCTTCTGAACGATAAGATGTCAGGGATGAAATTTTATCATTTCAATCTTCATTTTGATCACGAGTCCCAGGCGTCGCGCGAGAAAAGCGCGGAACTTGTCCTCCGGAGAATTAATCAAAAAATATTGCCTTTAATTCTTACGGGTGATTTTAATTGCGGAGAAGAGAATGCTGCAATGCAAAATATTTTAGCCGGCGGACTTACTGATACTTATAGAGCCGTTAATAAAAAGCTTTCCGATGAAGGGACATTCAATTCATTTAAAGGGGAGACAACCGGCGACAGGATAGATTTTATACTCGTGACAAAAGATTTTTTAGTAAGAGAATCTCAAATTGTAAGAACAAGTTTTGAGGGAAAATTTCCATCCGATCATTTTCCGGTTACTTCAGTAATCGGATACACCAAATAAAATTAAGAAATCATTATTCCCGGTTGCGGATAAAAAAATGGGCGACTGATAGTCGCCCATTTACTTAACTAATTATTATTTAAGAATTATCTACCCAAGCCGTCAAGATACTCTTTTCTCTTAAGGAGCGTATCTTTATCCTCGACGTGTTTAGGATCCGGAACGCAGCAGTCAACGGGGCATACAGCCGCGCATTGAGGTTCATCGTGGAAGCCAACACATTCGGTGCATTTATCGGGCACTATATAGAAAAAATCTTTTGAAAAAAAGTCGGCCGCACCAGAGGGAGCCGCACTGCCTTCGCCATAAGTGACGCCAGCCAATTTCCATTCAGCTCCGCCTTCATAAATTGCAGTATTCGGGCATTCCGGTTCGCATGCTCCGCAATTAATACATTCGTCAGTTATCATTATTGCCATAAACGGCCTCCTTATTTATTAAAAATTTAATTATTGATTTCAAGCTTCGGAATTAGCGCCCAAAATTTCTCGGAATTCCGGATACAAGCAGTATCATCCATTAATTTTATTATTATATCAACTTCTCTTAATAATTTTTCCAGATTGATCCCGGCGTAAGAAGGTCTATAATTTTCCAGTTTTTTGATTCCTTTATTATACTGGTTTACGGAGCCTTTAAAATTTCCGCTAAGAAGATGAAAACATCCAACTGAAATCTGAACCATTCCCTGAAAGAACAATCTTTCTTCCCGACTGCATTCCATCCAGCAATCTTCAAAAAAGTCATGAGCCGAAAAGAAATCGGACTCATTAAATAATCTTATACCTTCCGAAATATCTCTCAATGCGGGTGAAATAATACTAAAACAAGGGTAGAACTTCAAGACAAATAAGACTTTTAAGAGAGGAATTTACCAACTTCCGCTCGATCCGCCGCCGCCGAAGGAACCCCCGCCCCCCGAAAAACCGCCAAAACCGCCACTTCCGCCAAAACCACCGCTTCCGCCCCAGCCGCCACGGCTTCTGCCGCCTGTCATAGAACCCAGAATCAGAAGTGGAAGCAGACCACCGCCTCCTCCTTTACCACCCTTCTTGAATAGCGATGAGAGGAAAATTATCAGCATAATAATGAAGATGAATGGAAAACCTTTCCCTTTAGAACCTTTATCCTTGCTCTCCCCTTTAAATTCCCCTCTGGAAGCCGCAATGATAGCGTTTATGCCGGAATTTATTCCGGCATAATAATCTCCCTGCTTGAAATAAGGTCTTACCTCATTCCGCTGTATGGAACTTGTCAACGCATCTGTAAGAACCCCTTCCAATCCATATCCGACTTCGATTCTCATTTTGCGGTCATCTTTGGAGACAAAAAAGAGGACGCCGTTATTATTTTTCTTTGAGCCGATCTGATTTTTAGCCGCTGTTTCATAAGTATAGCTTTCCAGCGAATAACCATCAAGGCTCTTTATCATCATAAAAACAATCTGATTGGATGTCGAATCATCAAAAAGTCTGAGTTTAGAATTCAGAGTATAGAGTTCGGATTCCGATAATGTATTAGTAAAATCATTCGCATAATTTTTCAATACAGGAATATCCACCTGAGCTTTTACGAATAAAAACGGGAACAATAAAAGGCAGAATATTTTTTTCATTTATCTACTCATCACTCTATACTCGTCACTTAAAACTGTACTTTAGGCGCCTGATCGGATCCGGCAGCGGCTTTAAAATATTCTTTCTCTCTGAATCCGCCGAAATTAGCTATAATGACGCCGGGAAATCTTTTAATTGCGGTATTGTATTCAGTTGCAACCACATTATACTTCTGTCTCTCGACGGTAATCCGGTTTTCAGTGCCTTCTAACTGAGATTGGAGCTGGAGGAAATTCTCATTGGCTTTTAACTGCGGATAATTTTCGGAGACGACGAGTAATCTTGAAAGAGCGCTTCCCAATCCATCCTGAGCCTGTTGGAATTTCTGAATTGCCGCGGGATCACTCAACTGGTCGGCAGTCAGTTTAATCTGTCCGACTTTAGCGCGGGCTTCGGTTACTGCAGTGTAAGTCTCCTTCTCAAAATTAGCCACGCCTTTAACGGTAGCAACTAAATTCGGAACCAGATCCGATCTGCGCTGATAAACGTTCTCAACCTGACTCCAGGCGGATTTTACGTTTTCGTTCAATCCGACAAATCTGTTATAATTACTGGTAGCCCATGATATTGTGAGAATAATAAAGAGAACAATAACACCAACAATCCCTAAACCGATCTTTAGACCTTTGCTCATTTATCCTCCTATGTAAAAAGAAAATTTTATTTAAAAATAGTACTCGAAATTTGAGACTATAAAAATTCCAGAATTAATTAGTCAGACTTCTCATCGGGGCCGGAATTCTACCGCCTCTTCCCACGAATCCGGCACTGCTGATTGTTCTGACCTCCATTATAGGAGCTTTTCCCAGAAGTCCTCCGTAATCAACCATATCGCCGACTTTCTTTCCGTAAGCCGGAATAATTCTAACTGCGGTAGTTTTATCATTGATCATTCCGATAGCGGCTTCATCGGCTATGATTCCGGCTATCGTTGTTGCGGCGGTATCGCCCGGAACCGCAATCATATCAAGACCAACCGAGCAGACGGCGGTCATTGCCTCTAATTTTTCGAGGGAAAGATTTCCCGCCTGAACAGCGCGAATCATTCCCATATCTTCGCTGACTGGGATAAATGCGCCGCTCATTCCGCCTACCGCCGAACTTGCCATTAATCCCGCCTTTTTGACTGAATCATTCAACATAGCCAGAGCGGCAGTTGTTCCAGGCGCTCCAACATCTTCTACACCCATCGCTTTGAGAATATCGCCTATGCTATCTCCCTCGGCAGGAGTAGGGGCCAATGAAATATCCACAATACCGAATGGAATACCATGTTTTTCCGCGACTTTTCTTCCTATCAATTCACCTGCACGCGTAATCTTAAATATAGTTTTTTTAATTACTTCGGCAAGCTGCTGAAGATCGACATAACCGGCTTCCTTAATCGCTTCAAGAACAACCCCCGTACCGCTTGTTACCACATTAAGAACAATTTCGGGTTCCGACACACCGTGGAACGCACCTGCGACAAAGGGATTGTCTTCCACCGCATTAGCAAATACAACAAGTTTAGCGCAACCGATTGAATCTCTATCTTTCGTTAATTCAGCAGTGAGTTTGATCGCCTCGCTCATCATATTTACAGCGTCCATATTTATTCCGGCTTTTGTGGAGCCTATATTAACGCTTGAACAGACACGTTTTGTCTGAGCCAGAGCATACGGAATCGATTTTATCAATTCCCTCTCGCCGTTAGTCATTCCTTTCTGAACCAAAGCCGAATATCCCGCAATGTAGTCTATCCCTATCTCCTCGGCGGCCTGGTCCAAAGTTTTAGCTATCTCTATAAATTCCTCCATTGAGCAAGCGTCGAAGGGAATTGAGATTGGTGTGACGGACACTCTTTTATTAGCTATCGAAATACCGTATTGGGCTTCAACTTCCTTCGCCAATTTTACATGTTTGCTTCCGTAGCGGATTATTTTATCGTAAATTTTTTGTTTTGTCACCTCTATATTACGGTCGTGGCAGTCCCGCAGACTTATCCCCATGGTAACGGTTCTGATATCGAAATGTTCAATCTCAGTCATTCTAATTGTTTCGAGTATCTCCTCGAATTCGTATGGCATAATTCATTATTCCTTTTTGTAATGTGAGGAGTAAAATTCAGCAAAACAACAATCTATTACATTCTTAAATGCAAGATCAGATTCTATGCATAAATCTGAAGACGTCCTCGTGCTGTAGATAAATTTTCACTTTCAGAGATTCGGCGACTTTATTCATATCCTCCTGAATCTCTTTCAAATCCTTTTGAGAAGAGGTAATATCTATAACCATTATCATGGTAAAAAAATCTCCGAGGAGCTTCTGGCTTAGATCCTGAATATCGCAATTAGCGTCGCCGAGAGCTTTTGTAACTCCGGCAACAATCCCCGGATGATTTAATCCAAACGAGGTCAGGATTACCCGGCCCGAAGAAGCGTCCCCTTTTGCGAATTTATAATCGCCGCCCATATTTTCAACTTTTATGCGAACCAGTTCTTTTACAGCCTCCGGAGTAGCTCTATCGCCCAATTCGTTTATTGCATCAAAAGTAATTTTTCTGATCTCTTCTTCTGAAAACTTCACGGTTTAATTCCCTTATATTCGT
Organism: Melioribacteraceae bacterium; assembly: GCA_041674325.1. Classification (GTDB taxonomy): domain Bacteria; phylum Bacteroidota; class Ignavibacteria; order Ignavibacteriales; family Melioribacteraceae; genus Fen-1258. The sequence goes on from JBAYWA010000015.1 coordinate 12,209, forward strand.
TTTGTAGAAATCGTAATGATTTATTAGTTATCTCTAAATTTTTCTCAATGGCAAAAAATTCCGCATTGTGCACAGCTCCTCTGTAAAAACGGAGCCATACCAATTCTCCGGCGACAATTCCGTCAAACACTCTTTTCTCCATAATTGAGTTGACGGTCCAGTATCCCGCTAACACGTTCCATCCGAGAGACATTAATCCGGACAAGAATTTACCGCAATAGATTGCACCGGCGCCGGGCAAAATATATGAAATTACCTTTGCAAATGTTACTGAAACTTTAGCTCTTTCTGTGTTATCTGCCAATAATTTGAGCTCATGGCCTGGATCTATCCTGCTAAAAAAACCGGAGGCATTTTTCCAGTTGTCCGCAAAGATACATGCCCATCCGCGCCAATAATTTATCTCGTCGGCTTTATCTCCATAGCGCCGGTCAGATTCAATTTCATCGCATAATTGTAGAGCTCGCGCGGTTGTCCTCCTGAGAATATTTGTCCTGATTATTTCGGTTTTGGCTTCATAAATCTGATCATCGTTTTTCGCATTCAATTCTGCAACGGAGAAATATCTGACCGCGTCATCATATCTTCCTCCGGCTTTGTAGCTTTGTCCGATTTTAAGATTTGCGTCATAGGAATATTTTCCGGAAGAATCGAAGAAGAGGAGACGTTTAAATTCAGTTATAGAGTCAAAATATTGTCCGGCGTTAAAAAGATTGCCGGCATAATCATATTGGATTGATAGATTGTTCTGGCCATAAGAAATAAGAATGATAGAAAGATATAGCGGGATAAAAAGTATTTTTTTCATATCAAAAACCGGTATCGGGTAAAAAATAATTTCTCTGTTCGAAAAACAGTCTGACTTCGGTATCAAAATCGAACCTGAGTCGGGCATTATAGATCTGAGCCGATGCGGCAGAACCATAGATATTCCCGGCATAAAAAAATGCACTCAATCCGGTGAAGAGCCATCCCCTGAATTGATGGCCGGCTTTGAAGTTTGAGTATGCGAGATAAACCGACAGCGCGGTTGTAACAAGCGACGTAAATCCGTCCCCTATCTCTCCCGTATATATTTTACCGGCACCCGGCAGAACCGAGGACAGCAATACTGCTGTTGTGATGCTCTTTTTACGGGGGAATTTCTTTGAATAATAAAATTTTGAAAGCTGAGAATGGACGGAATCCGGAAATGAATTCAGCATTAAATTTTCATCCGGCAGAGGGGAATTATCCAGAAAGTAAGATGCATATTTCAGCCGATTTATCTCTTTGCCGAATTTTGGGCTAAAGTAATTTTCCCGCCGAGTAAATTCACGTAAAGTTTTAAAATCATTTTGAAAGAAAAGAGATTCGAAAAACATCAATCTCGCTTCCTGCGAAAAATCCCTGCTGAAAAAGAGACTTCTGAAATTATCCGCGGATTCTTCAAACCGGTTCATTCTAAAGAAACAGTCGGCGAATCTGAACTGAACCGTATCGTTATTGTTTGATTTGAGATACTCCCTATATTCATTCAG
>JBAYWA010000016.1:0-12481 GCA_041674325.1 Melioribacteraceae bacterium
TCTTTATCTCCCCATCGGAAATAACCCGCAAAAACATCCGCTTGTTATCTGGGTATCCGGCAGCGGACCCAGTTACCGAACCGTTAAAACGGATCAGAGCCGTGCGCTCATAAATTGTTTCCTTGAATCGGGGATAGCTTATTTCAGAATTGATAAACCGGGCTGCGGAGATTCGAAAGGAGAGGTTTCCGATGATAGCTTATTTGATCAACTCTCGGGAATAGTCGCAGACGCGATTAAAGTTTTGATGAAACACCCCGGAATAGATTCCGAAAAGATCGGCTTGTTCGGCAGCAGCCAGGCCGGATACATTATGCCGCTTGTTGCAACTAAAGCGAAAAATCTTGCCTTTATTATGGGGTCCTCCTGCCCGGGGGAGAATTCAATTGAACAGTGGAACTATCTTATCGAAAAGCAGATGCTTTGCGAGGGGATCGGTAAAGAAAGAGCCTGGATAAATGTTGAAATGTTTTCAACTCTGCGCACAACAACCGACCACGAGAAATTTATTAGAGCGCTCGATTACTTTGAAAAAAATCCTATGATTATTAAATCGGTAAATTATGATTCGAGCTTTGCCGGCAAAGCCCGGAACTGGTGGCCCAGAAAAATTGATGTTGGTGATGAAGCGCATTTTAATCCGGTTAAAATTATAGAGAAGACAACTATACCCGTCTTTGTGGTATTCGGCGAAAACGATACACAGATTGATCCCCGTCAGGGATACAAGTCTTACTCAAAAGCGCTTAAAAAAGCCGGGAATCCGTTCTACAGAATCGAGATGCTGCCGGGCGTTGACCACAACATGAGCATCACAAAAACGGGATGTCTTGGAGAGATAGAAAAGCTGAACAAGACGGGTCTCTATCAATATTCGCCCCGCTATTTTGAAATAATAAGAAACTGGGTTAATTTAATTCTGAAACAATGGAAGAATTAAAATGAAAAAAAGCCTCCTGTTTATCTTTGCTTTTTTAGGAGTTATGCTCATCTCATATTTTCTTATCTCCGCCATAGGGGAAAAGAAACTGCGCAATTTGGTGGAGGAAGAAACGGCGGCCATGTTCGGCAAGGTCGGAAAAACCACACTGGACATTGTAACGGAGAGGGAGATAAAAAATCTCCCCGAGCCGGTAAAGCGGTGGTTAAGATTTTCGGGGGTGATCGGAAAAGAGAGAGTTCTCAGCGCGCGGATAAAACAAAGAGGATCATTCCGGATGAGCAAAGAGAAGGGGTGGATACCGTTCGAAGCGGAGGAATATTTTACAATAGAAGAGCCCGCTTTTTTATGGTATGCAAAAATGGAGATGGCCCCATTCTTCTATGTAACCGGCAGAGATTATTATTTCGAGGGGAAGGGAAATATGCTCATTAAGATGGCTTCCATAGTAACCATCGCAGACGCAAAGGGAGAGAAGGTAGATCAGGGCTCCGCGCTCCGATTCCTGAATGAAATAATGTGGTTTCCGTCGGCTGCGTTAAGCGATTACATTTACTGGGAAGAGATTGATAATTACTCCTCCAAAGCAATTATAAGTTTCGGCGATGTTACCGCTTCCGCCGTTTTCTTCTTCGATGAAAGAGGTGCGCTTAAAAATATGCAGGCCGACAGGTATTCAGATGTTGGCGAGGGTAAATTCAGTCTGGAGAAATGGACAACGCCTATTTCCGGCTACAAAAAAATTAATAATATTCTCCTGCCCTATAAGGGATCGGCTGTGTGGCAATATAAAAACGGTGATTTTGAATATATAAAGCTGGAAGTAACCGATATCGAATACAACAATCCGGTGCTATATGAGAGATGACAGATGAACTACATTGCGCTCCTGAGGGGAATAAATGTCGGCGGTAAAAATCTTATCCCGATGGAAAAACTTAAACTGCTATTTAAAGATCTGGGGTTTGAAAACATCAGGACTTACATTCAGAGCGGGAATGTACTTTTTGAATCGCCGGAGAAAAAAGAGAGCGTGCTGATAAAAAAATTGGAGTCTTCACTTCAAAAAATTTTGGACAATGAGGTTGCTGTATTTATAAGAAAAAGAGAAGATTTTGAAACAATAAGAAGTCTCAATCCATTCGGTAAAATCGATACCGCGCCTGACGCCAAGTTTTACGTCAGTTTTTTACAGGAACCGTTGAGAAGAAAACCGGCGCTCCCCATTGTCTCCCCCAAAAAAGATGTCGAGATAATTGAGATTAAAAACAGAGAGATATTCAGTTTAACCGCTGAGATAAACGGAAGATTCGGTTTTCCAAACAATTTTGTGGAAAGCGAATTTGACATTCCCGCCACAACCCGTAACTGGAACACCGTTTGCAAATTAACAGATCTGAGCTTTGCCGATTAATTCATTGTTCCCGATTCTCAATTCAATTATTATCTTTACTGCGTTATAATTTTAAGGTGAGTTGTGAATCTAAATGATGATGCTGAGCTCCCCGTATTATTCGTCGGTCACGGATCTCCGATGAATGCAATTGAAGAGAATGAATTTTCGGGAGCGTGGGAGAATGCTGGCCGGGAGCTGCCGCAACCCAAAGCTATTATGTGCATCTCGGCTCACTGGTTTGTAAATGAGCTTGCGGTTACGGCCGCGGGCGCTCCTGATATCATATACGATTTTTATGGATTTCCGGAAGAATTATATGAGGTAAAATATTCCGCTCCCGGGTCTCCGGAATTCGCCAGAGAAACTTCGGACCTGCTTCGGGGTGATAACGCGAAGATGGATTCCGCCCGGGGACTGGATCACGGAGCGTGGTCTGTTTTGTGCCGGATGTTTCCGGAAGCTAAAATTCCGGTATATCAGCTGAGCATTAATGCCGGAATGCCTGCTGAATATCACTTCGAAATAGGCAGAAAAATCAGAGCGCTCAGGAGAAGGGGAGTGCTTTTAATCGGCAGCGGGAATATAGTTCACAATCTGCGGCTTATGAATTTCCTAAATAATCCTTACGATTGGGCTGAAGCATTTGACGACCGGGTAAAGAACTTGATAGAGAAGAGAGAGTTTAAGAGCCTTGTTGAATATTCAAAGTTCGGAAAAGAAGCCGCTCTTTCAATCCCGACTCCGGATCATTATTACCCGCTGCTATATATACTTGGCGCGGCGGAGGGAGGCGAAGAGATTAGATTTTTTACTGAGGCCGTCACGCTCGGGTCAATATCAATGAGATCATTAATAATCGGTTAAATATTATAAGAATAATTATGCAGACAACTAAACTGGAATTGCTTTCTCCCGCAAAGGATCTTGAATGCGGAATAGCCGCCATAGATTGCGGGGCAGACGCGGTTTATATTGGGGCACCGGGCTTCGGCGCCCGCGCGGCCGCTGGCAATTCGGTTGAGGATATTTCCAAGCTGGTAAATTATGCCCGCCGGTATTGGGCAAAGGTTTATGTAACCGTAAATACGATTATTTATGATAACGAGCTGGAGGAAGTCCGGACTCTTGTAACAAAACTTTACGGAATCGGAGTAGATGCTATTATTTTTCAGGATATGGCGCTGCTTGAAATGGACATTCCACCTATTCAGCTCTATGCTTCGACACAGACTCATAACTATGAATTAGAAAGAATAAAATTTTTAGACGCGCTTGGCATCAAAAGAATAATTCTTGCGCGCGAACTCTCGCTCGATCAAATCAAGGAGATCCGTGAATCGGTTAACGCGGAACTTGAATTTTTTGTCCACGGGGCATTGTGCGTCTGCCTGAGCGGGCAATGTTACATGAGCCACGCGATAACGGGGAGAAGCGCAAACCGCGGCGAATGCGCCCAGCCGTGCCGGATGGAATATTCGCTTATCGATAATGCCGGAAGAGTGATAGTGAAAGAGAAACATCTCTTATCGTTAAGGGATCTCGATTTATCTGCTTATCTGAATGATCTTATTGAGGCCGGAATTACTTCGTTTAAAATAGAGGGACGTCTTAAAGATATCGGTTATGTTAAAAATATTACCGCGTATTACAGACAAAAGCTCGACGCGCTGATAGAGCACAATCCGTCGTATCAAAGATCATCGTCCGGTTATTCTATAATTCCTTTTCTACCCGATCCGGAAAGAACATTTAACAGAGGTTATACTTCTTACTTTATAGACGGCAAAGAACACAATCTGTCATCAATCGATTCTCCTAAATCGAAAGGAAAATATCTGGGCCGGGTTTCCAAAATTGATCAGAGGGGATTTACTATCGATACTTCTGAGACAATTATTACGGGTGACGGAATCTGCTTTCTGAATGATGCCGAGGAGCTTGTGGGAATGAGTATAACCCGTGTTGAGGGCGAAACTGTATTGACAACTGAAATGAAGGGAATAAAAGCCGGGTCTGCTGTTTACCGCAATTATGACCGCGCGTTCGAATCTGAATTGAAAAAAGAGTGTGTAAGGAAGATCGCGGTTAAAGTTGTTGTTGATGAATCCAAAACCGGATTGCGCATTACCGCTTCAGACGAATCCGGCGTTAAGATTATTAAATCAATTGACTCGGATAAAACAATAGCCGAAGGCGGGGAAAGGGCAGTCGATATATTCAAAAAGCAGTTCCTAAAATCCGGAGAGACGATTTTTAATATTACAGATGTGAAAGTGAATTTTAAGAAGCCTCTTTTCTTTCCTGTAAAAACTATAAATGAATTCCGCAGATGCGCGCTTGAAATGCTTGAGAAAGAGAGAATTAACAGATTTAAAACCGAACAAGGGAACTCCCGCAGAAAAATGGACGGATTTAAAACCGGCAGAGTCTCGCCCGATAAATCCAACTTAGATTACAGAGCAAATGTGGTTAATACGCTTTCGGAAAAGTTTTATAAGGACCTCGGAGCCGGGGAGATCGAAGAGGGATTCGAGCTGCAGACAGACCTTGAGGGAAAGACTTTGATGACGTGCAAATACTGCATTAAAGATGAGATCGGCTGCTGCCCCAGGAACAGCGATAAAAAAGTTGATGAGCCGCTCTACCTCTCAAATGCCGGAAAAAAGTACAGATTATATTTTAACTGCACTAAATGCCAGATGGAAATCCGATATGATTAGAGAATTTAAGGTGATGCGGCCGGATTGCGCTTTCTGAAATTTATCTTAAATTTAGCGGCAATTATCGGATAATATTGATGCTTTGAACCGCGGCTTTAATTCCGCCGGAAATAAATTATGAAACCATATTATAAGATCACATTAATTTATCTTCTCTTCGGCTCTTTCTGGATTTTTGTTTCCGACAGGATTCTCGATCTGTTTACGGATTCCGCCGGGCACCTTACTGTACTGCAGACTTACAAGGGCTGGATTTTTATCTTTATTACAGCCATTCTTTTATTTCTGCTGATAAGAAAATCATATCTGGAACTGGAGGAGCGCAACAGAGAAAAGAGGGAAGTATTTAATACAACGATGAGGGCCATGCACCACATCTTAAACAACTTTCTTCATAAGATGATGTATTTTAGAATCGTGGCGGAAGAAAATCAGGATGCAAAGGAAGACGCCCTCAAACAATATGATCAGGTGATTAAAGAGACCAGCGCGCAGATAACTAAATTGGGGGAAATCACGCACATCACTCCGGTTGAGATCGAAAAAGCAGTTTATAACAATAAATTTTTCGAAAATTAATTCCCGCATCCCGGATTTCGCAGTTCAACAACGCCTTATCAGTTAGACAACAATTTTCCGCTCTGCTTTAGAAGATCCTTTTCGCTTATCTCGGCATTGTAGCGCGCCGATGAGAGTCGGCTCTGCGCCGTTGTATAATTTCTCTGTATATCGCGGAATTCGATAGGGGAGAGAGAGCCGAGCTTAAACTGCTCCATTGCCAGATCCAGATTCTCTTTTGCCACCGAAACATTTTCCTGTTCAAGCTTCAGAATTTCAAGATTCTTTTCATACACTTTATAAGAGATAAGAAGCGACGATTCGACGCGGCTTATAACCGCGCGCAGATTTATCTCCGCGGCATCCAGATTAATTTGTGCATTCTGGATGGCCAGATTTGTGTTAAACCCGTTAAACAAATTCCACGAGAGGCTTAAACCGTAATTGTATCCGTAACTTTTATTGCTCTTGACCAGTCCGGCATCTGCGCGCGATTTCTGATAATTATATCCGCTGTTCAGGCTTATCCTCGGGAAATAATCGCTTCTTGCAAGACCGGCATCATACGATGAAATGTTTTTATATTTTTCCGCTTCAAGCAAGTCGGAGTTATACTTCAGCGCCGATTCCCTGAGGTCATCAAAAGCCAGAGCCAGATATACTGCCGTCCCGTCTTCCACATCAAAATCAAGAGACACATTTCTAGCAAGCAGTTTGTTGAATTCTGTCTTTAGACTGCTCAAAGTCACTTCCTGGGCAAGTAGATTAGATTTATCGGAATTCAAATCAACTTTTGCCCGAAGAACATCGAGCTGAGAAGCCGAACCGACCGCAAGTTTTTCTTCAGCAAGTTTTAATCTTTCCTCGGAGATACTGATTCCTTCCATTGCCACCGTATAATTATATTTCTGGCGGATGATATCGTAGTATATTCCGATGAGATCCAGAAGGGAAGTTTCAATCTGACTTCTCAACTGAATTTCGCCCAGCTCTTTGTATTCTCTCAACTTCGAAAACGATGTGAACATTTTAAATCCGTCGAAGAGGGTCCAGCTCAAATTAATATTTGCGCTCGTCGAATTTGAGCCCGCATCAGTTTTGTCAACGCTTGTGCCGTCCGCATATTCCTGTTTGGTATTATTAACGGTTCTGGACTGCGATCCGCTTAAGTCAATTTTCGGCAGGAATCCCGCATTTCCAAGCGAATAGTTATTGTTGTTTATCGCCGCAGAGTTCCGGGCAATTTTTATATCGTAATTGTTTTCGAGTGCTATCTTAATCGCGTCATTCAGCGTAATCTTCTCCTGCGGGAAAATTCCGGACGGTGTCGAAAGCAAAACAACTGCTATCAGAAAATATTTTACATTCACTTGTAACTCCAATACAGCTATGAATAATTTTTAACTAACAACCGATGATTTAATCCGCCTCTGTGACATTAGAAACATTTTTGGATTTTTCCGAGAAGTATGTATAGACCGCCGGAATAACAAATAATGTAAGAATAGTTGAAAACGTTAATCCTCCTATGACCGCTATTCCCATCGAAACACGGCTTTCAGCGCCGGCTCCAAGCGCAAGCGCGATGGGGAGCGTTCCGAGAATGGTGGCGAGACTCGTCATCAGGATCGGGCGGAATCGTAATACGGCAGCATCTCTAACCGCATCAGCTACCGAAAGCCCCGCTGCTTTTTTCTGATTGGCGAATTCAACAATTAAAATTCCGTTTTTGGTAACAAGTCCTATTAACATTACCAATCCGATATTGCTGAAGATGTTCATCGTCTGATTAAAAATGAAGAGCGATATCAAAGCTCCGGCAATTGCAAGAGGAACCGTGAACATAATAATAAACGGATCCCGGAAACTTTCGAACTGAGCCGCAAGAATCAGGTAAAGCAGCGTTAACGCAAGCAGGAATGTGAAGAGAAGGCTCGACGAACTTTCTTTGAAATCTTTTGATGTGCCGGTGAGCGCGGTTGCAAAGGATTTGTCCAATACACTGCCGGCGATTTTATCCATCGCGTCAATACCGTCTCCGATGGTTTTACCGGGCGATAAACTGGCGGAAAATGTTGCGGAAACATACCGGTTAAATCTGTAAAGCTGAGGCGGTGTGCTTTGAGTCCTGACTGTGATAAAATTATCAAGCTGAATCAATTCCCCTTTGCGAGATTTGACATAGAGGGATTGGAGATCGAGTGGTTTAGCGCGATATTCCTTTGCGATCTGACCGATGATCTGATATTGTTTTCCATTCATAATAAAATAGCCGTATCGCTGTCCGCTTAGACCCAATTGCAGAGTTTGAGCGATATCAACCACGGCAACGCCGAGTTCGCGCGCCTTGGAGCGGTCTATCTCCAGAGCGAGTTCCGGCTTGCTGAATTTCAAATTCACATCCACCTGCGCAAAGGTCGGGTCTTTTCGGGCTTCTTCCAAAAACACGGGAATAATAGCGCGTAATTTTTCTATTGTCGGAGCCTGTACAACATACTGGATCGGTAATCCGCCTCCGCGCTGAGTGCCAATAGTCTGAGCCTGAGTAACAAATGTTCTCCCGTCGCTCAGCCTGTTAACCTGCCGGGTCAGGTCTTCAAATATTTTTTGCTGCGAGCGGCTCCGTTTATCCCTGTCAACCAGAGTAATCCGGATAAATCCGCTGTTGCTGCCACCACCGCCGCCGCCCAAAGCAACGCCCATCAACGACGATTCCTTCTCGGGTACTCTTTCCGAAATAAGATCGTATAGTTTATCCATAAAATTATACTGAAAATTATATGTAGAGCCTTCCAGCGTTGTTGTATTAATACGGAGATCGTTTCTGTCTTCTATCGGCGCCAGCTCTGTCTGCAGCAAGGGGTAAATTGCGGCAACCGCCAGAATGGTCGCGCCCATTACAACAAAACCAAGCCACCTTCTTCTCAGAAATGAGGATAATATTTTTTCGTACCCGGAGATAAATTTCACGAAGAATGGTTCTGTCAATTGATAAAAGCGGCTGTGCTGCGCGCGGCGTTTAATTATTCTTGTGCTCAGCATCGGCGTAAGCGTTAGGGCAACAAAAGCAGAGATAATAACGGATCCGGCAATTACAATTCCGAACTCGCGGAATAATCTTCCCGTTAAACCCTGAAGAAAAATTATAGGCAGAAATACAACGGCAAGGGAAACCGTTGTTGAAATTATCGCAAAGAATATTTCTGCGGAGCCCTTCATTCCAGCTTCCATCGGTTCCATACCGTCTTCAATCTTCTTGTAAATATTCTCAAGAACTACAATTGCGTCATCAACAACAAGTCCTATCGCAAGAACAATCCCCAGGAGCGTCAGTACGTTTATAGTAAAGTTCATAAAATACATTATGAAAAACGCGCCGATGAGAGAGATCGGTATCGCCAGAATCGGAATAACAGTTGTGCGCCAGTCTCTCAGGAATAAAAAGATGATCAGAATTACCAATACAAACGCGATTAGTATTGTCTCTTCAACTTCTCCTATAGATTTCCGTATATATTTTGTTGAATCGGAACTGATATCAATCTCAACATCGCCGGGAATATCTCTTTTAATCTGTTCAACTCTTCGGTAGCATTCATCCGCTATGTCGATATGATTTGAACCGGGCTGGGGCACAATTACCACTCCGATCATCGGAATGCCGTCCCGCTTGATAATCGAGTACTCGTTCTCGGGTCCCAGCACCGCATAACCAATATCAGAAAGGCGGACAAATCGTCCCTGCTCTTCTCTTATTATAAGGTCATTAAATTCCTGCGGCGTGAACATTCTTCCCTTTGTACGAATTGTCATCTCCGTATTAGCGCCTTCAATTTTTCCCGATGGGAGTTCAACATTTTCGCTGCTGAGAGCAGAGCGGATTTCGCTGGCAGAGACTTTCAATGAAGCCATCTTATAAGGATCGAGCCAGAGGCGCATAGAATACCTCTTCTCGCCGAAGATTGAGACCTGGCTAACGCCCGGAATTGTCTGCAGCCTCTCTTTGAAGATATTCTGCGCAATGTCCGAAAGTTCTAGTAAATTTTTCGAATCGCTTCTTAAAGTGAAATAGAGAATCGGATTTGCATCCGCATCGGCCTTAGTTACTACGGGCGGATCGGCGTCGGGCGGCAGTAATGAGATTGCGCGCGATACTCTGTCGCGGACATCATTTGCTGCGTCTTCCAAATTAACATCAACGTTGAACTCTACGGTTATATTGCTTCTTCCATCCCTGCTTGTTGAGGTGATGGAACGGATTCCCGGAATACCGTTGATGCTTTCTTCCAACGGCTCGGTTATCTGCGATTCGATTATATCGGCATTGGCGCCGGTATAAGAAACACCAACCGTGATGATGGGAGGATCAATGCTCGGATATTCTCTGACTCCAAGGTATGTGAACCCGATTACACCCAGCAGTAAAATTGTCATGGACATTACTATAGAAAGAACAGGGCGGTGTATGCTAAGCGACGAAAGACTCATTTTGTTTTTCTCTTTTTTATCTCCGGCCATCATGCCGCCGGAAAAAATACCAAATGGATATATTCAAAAATTTATTTATTTGTTCCCTGCGGTCATTATCCTCACCTTTGCGCGAGGGCGCAGCTGCATTACCCCGGTGGTGATGATAGTATCTCCCGGCGCAATACCGTCTATTATCTGCACCTCTTCTTCAGTTCTGATTCCGCTTTCTACTTTTCTTGGAACAGCCACACCATTTTTATAAATATAAACCAGCTCGCCGGAAATATCGAGAGCCAGAGCCTGTGTGGGAATTGTAATTGCGTTCTTCATGTCGTTCAATGCAATTGTAATGTTCACATATGATCCCGGCACCAATTCGCCGCGGTCGTTGGGACAGACAGCGCGAACCTGCAGCGCCCGGGTAGCCGGATCTATCTTCGGTTCGATGGCGTATATTTTAGCCTGATAAATTTTTCCCGAAGGGGCTTTTAGAGAAACAGTATTCCCGGAAGAGATCACTCCTGCATATCTCTGGGGAACAGAGAAATCTATCTTTGCGGGATTAATATTCTGAAGATTTGCGATCTTCGTTGAAGAGGAAACATAACTTCCTTCGCTTACATACCGCAATCCGATTGTTCCGCTGAAGGGAGCACGTATTTCCGTTTTTGCAATGAGTGCTTTTAAATTTTCAATATCCGCTTTTGAGGTATTAAGATCGTTGAGCACAACGTCATAGGTTTCCTGACTGATTCCTTTCTTTTCAAGAAGAGTTCTCTGGCGGTACTCTTTATCTTCGGCCAGTTTTTTTCTGATCTCCGCTTTCTGCAATTGCGCCTGAAGGTCGGCGTCATTTACTTTAACAAGTAGATCCCCTTTATTAACTTTTCCCCCTTCTTTAAAATTTATCGCTGTAATTTTTCCCGCGGTTTCCATCCTTAATTCAACTTCTTCGTTGCTTATTACAGAGCCGGATACCTGTAGAGTGTTTTCGAAAGATGCGGGTTTAGCAATTTTCACATTTACTGCAATCCTGGCTCCGCCTCTGGCGGCACCTTTTCCTTCGGCCGGCCCGTCATTTTTTTCTGAACAGAATCTGGGCACTAACAAAAATCCCAGAATCACTATTATAAAGCCGGCAATTGATATTCTCTTGATCATTTGATTGTTCATAAAATTCATTTCCAAAAAGTTTATTACGTTAAAATTAACCAGTAAAAATAGGGATAAGATTGATTTTTTCCCTGTTAAAATTTGTTAATTGGCTCCCTCTACAACAATTCCGGCTTAAGTTCCGTTCCTTGGCTTCGAATCCCCATTAACGCCGCTCCAAATGAATTGAAAACAATAATTGAAAGACTTAGGCATCCTTCTTAAGTTGCATCAACAAATTTACTTTTTAATGAAAACAATACTTCTCTTTGCCGCTGTCACTCTCGGTGTGTTTTTCCCATACGGAAACAGTTTCACGTTTTTAATACGGTATTTTTTGATGCTTATGCTATTTTCTTCCTTCCTCGATGTCCGTTTCGAAAAAGAGATAGTAAGAAAAAGTCATTTCGTTATTCTGGCGGCAATAATCGGCATCTCTCTTGCGGTCTATTTTTTTCTCGATAAGTTTAATCCGGTTCTCGCCCGGACTGCATTCATTACGGCCATCGCTCCTACTGCGATAGCAGCCCCGATAATAATCAGTCTGAAGAAAAAGAATGTGCCGTATGTTACGTTTTCACTTTTACTGAACAACATTGCAATTGCTCTTCTTCTTCCATTTCTTCTTCCGGTTCTTATGAGAAGCGGACCGGAAATTTCAATAGGAAAAATTCTGTGGCCGGTTATTATTACGCTGTCAGTACCATTCGCCGCAGCTCAGATTATAAAATATTTTATGCCTAAATTATGGAGAGTGCTTATAAACTGGAAAGACTCCTCTTTCTACATACTTATAGTGAACATTTACATCGCAACATCGGAAGCTTCGCACTACATCCGGTCGGAGATGAAGAATGAGATTGGAATAATTCTGCTTATAGCTCTTGTGTCTGCGCTTCTCTGCCTCTTATTTTTCTCGGCGGGATGGCTTATCGGCGGAAAAGAATTCTCCGCGGAGGCGAGCCAATCTTTAGGGCAGAAGAATAACGCATTCACAATCTGGATATCTCTCTCCTTTGTCGGCCCGCTTGCAGCTCTTGGACCCGTTTTTTATGTGCTTTTTCAGAATTTTTACATCTCCTGGGAATTGTACAGACATCATATCCTAAATTCCAGAATCGAATAATTGATCTCTTGTAATTCGCAACAAAATCCTCTTAAATTCGTCCAATTCACATAAAGACTTTTTGTCTTATTTTTATTAGTTTCCACAGGAACCAATCAAGAAAGGAGTACAATGAAGAA
>JBAYWA010000017.1:0-12171 GCA_041674325.1 Melioribacteraceae bacterium
AAAAGTACCCAAAGAGCATATATTGGCGGTTTGGTTGCTAGAACTATTATAGTAGTTATGCCCATTGCGATAATACCACCGATATAAGGAATAATGTTTAGTATAGCGCTTATCACTCCAAGTAAAACCGCATATTCAATTCCCAACATGATTAGCCCTAATACATTCAAGACTGCAACAACACCAGTTTCTGCAAGCAGTCCTATTAAATATTTCTGAATAAGTAATTTTGATTCTATCAGTATTTCAGTAACAGTTTTTTGTTTTTCTGTTGGAAAAAGTTGGCTGAAAAATTCAAGAAATAGCTGCTTATACCATAGGATCAGGAATATATAAAATGGCATTAATAAGAATACTACTATCATTCCACCCACAGATAATATGGTAGGACCAATTAGTGATTTCCCTGCTGTTAGGGCTTCATCCTTTATCTGCGCAATCCAAACATTAATGTTTTCTGTACTTAAATTAAAAAATTGTGAGGCCCATTGGATACTCTGAGAAATAAGAGTGTCAATTTTTTCTTCAAGCTGCGGCAGCATCTCACCGAACATAATTATCTGTGAGGTGATAAAATATACTATAGCACTTAAGCTAAGAAACGCAAAGAGAATTGATAAAAATATTGCAACGAAACGATTAACTTTTCTTTTGCATAAATAATTAACTACCGGATCTAACAGGATGGCAATGAAAAAGGAAAATATTAACGGTATTATTATTTCCTTACCTATATAAAGTATAAAAAACAGGATAACTATTCCCAAAAGAATTTGCGACAGTTTAATATATAAAGGTACTTTAAATGTAGTGTTCATATTTTCATCCAGGATTTTTTCAATAATTCCAATCTTCTTTGGACAAGCCTTGTCCATATTCATTATTCCATCTGCAATAAAAATAGCGATACTATGCTGTAATCGCTATTTTCACGCTCAACAAATTAACATGTTAAAAATGATTATTCTCAAATTTTTGTTAAATTTCTCCAAATCCAGAACTCAATTGCACTTTGAAATTATCTTCCTTCGCTTGACAAAGATTCTCCATAATCGAGACCGGTTCAGGTATTTGGTAAGTTTGAAAAAGTACATGTGGCCAACGGAATGCATAACTATTACTTTAGAAACGCAGCGTAGTTAATTCTCAGAATTATTCCCTCTGATAAAGTCTTGATTGATCGATGCATTTCCATATTTATTCTCTGTAAAATCACTTCCGTTTTGCAAACTTCAGAGAATTATCAGATAGGTCTTGCTTGGAGTGTTGCGCTCTACTTCTGAAATTAATTTATATCTCAAGTTAATGGAGCAATTTTAGCTTCGTTTTGAATAATGAATATGGATAGCCGTCTACACAGACCCCATTTAATAAGAAAAACCTCGAAAACAGCATTCATTTGCTATAATCGAGGTTTTATTTCACTAGGCGGAGAGTCAGGGATTCGAACCCCGGAAGGACTTGCATCCTTAACGGTTTTCAAGACCGCCGCATTCAACCACTCTGCCAACTCTCCAAACAAAAATTTTACTTCTCAGACTTTAAAGGGATCAGCCTGCCACATTCTACCGAAGGGATGGCTTCGCCAAGCCATCCCGCCAACGGCGGGACCAACTCTCCAAGTGCTGCTTTTTATTAATAAACTCAAAAAAGCGCCTACAAGAATAGATAAAAAAAAAATAATTCTCCATCGGATTTTTTATAAAATATCAAAAATCGATCTAATTTGATCTAATCCGAAAACCTCCAACGGGGACTCTAAAGAAGCTTTCCTCTTCATGCGGAAATCAATTTTCATTATCTTTATAATTATTATTAATGATTCTTATCCGAATGGAAGACTTAAATTGATTCAAGAGAAATCGAAAGAAGTGATAGAAAAGATGAAATTCCATACTGAAAAAGAGGGAATTTCAACTACTTCCATTCTTAAAAAAGAGTATAATTATGAATTCGTGGCGGAAAAAGGGAGAGAAAAAGTAAAGATTCAGGTTTATTTCGGGAAGAAGGGAATCAAGACAATTCTTCAGGGGGATATCAAATCAGGATTATATAAAACTCTCGGCAATCTGATTCTCGATCAGCCAAAACTTGATCTCGGAGAAACTCCCATTAACGAACCGGACGAATATATCGGGACGGATGAATGCGGCAAGGGGGATTTCTTCGGTCCTCTCGTAGTAGCCGCAGTTTATGTAAATGCTAAAACAAAAAAAATACTTTCGGATGCGGGGGTTCGGGACAGCAAAGATCTCAGCGATCCTCAGATAAAATTTGTTGCGGGTAAAATTAAAAAAATTATCGGAACCGATTTTCAGATCGTTAAAATTAATCCGGCTAAGTATAACGAACTTTACGAACAATTCCGTAATCTGAATAAATTATTAAACTGGGCGCACTCTAAAGCAATAGATAATCTTCTCGATAATACAGGATGCGGATATGTAATAACAGACAAATTCAGCAGGAAGGAGCTGGATGTTGTCTCCCTCTCAAAACATTCTGACGTTGAATTTGTTCAGGAGACGAAAGCTGAAAAATATACGGGCGTAGCGGCAGCTTCAATTCTTGCCAGGGAAAGTTTTGTGAACTGGTTTGAGGAGCATCAGAGAAGGGGACTAAACCTTCCGAAGGGATCTTCGATTGAAACGGAAAAATTTGCCGGGATTTTATTGAAAAAGATCGGCGAGGAGAAATTGAATGATCTGGCAAAGCTTCATTTCAAAACTTTTAAAAAAATCAGTCTCTCCTGAAAGGCTGAAGATGATTCATGAACTGAATATCATTTATATAAATACAGGTGAAAGGTGGCTTCGTCTAAAGTTAAACAAATAGGAATTTTAACTGGGGGAGGGGATTGTCCAGGACTTAATGCTGTAATACGCGGCGTTACTAAACCCGCGCTCGATATGGGATTGAAAGTTCTCGGAATATACGACGGATTTGAAGGATTGGTTGAAGGAAGAGCCAAAGAACTTTACAATAAAGATGTCTCCGGTATATTATCCGCAGGCGGAACGATTCTCGGCTCATCTAATAAAGGGGACCCGTTTCACTGGCCGGAGGAGATCAACGGTAAAATAAAAATAATCGACCGCTCCAAAGAGGCGATGAAAAATTATCTTGCCTGGAATATCGATGCAATGATCGCAATAGGCGGCGACGGAACAATGCATATCTCCCATAAATTGAGCCAGATGGGGATGAACATTATAGGTGTCCCTAAGACGATTGATAACGATCTCGAAGCTACCGATCAGACATTCGGACATGATTCCGCGGTCTCTGTTGTCTCTGAGGCATTGGACCGTCTGCATACTACCGCATCTTCGCACCACAGGGTAATGGTTATAGAAGTTATGGGAAGATACGCCGGATGGATTGCCTTAAACGGGGGACTTGCCGGAGGCGCGGATATAATTCTTCTTCCGGAAATTCCATTTGACTGGAATGTGGTTTATGACAAAGTTCTTAAAAGAAACATGAAAGGAAAAAGATTTAGCCTTGTCTGTGTTGCCGAAGGGGCAAAATCGAAGAACGGCAGCTTAATTACAAAATCTAAAGATCTTAAAAGAACCGATCCGATACAGCTTGGCGGAATAGGTGAACATGTAGCGAAAATGATTTCGGATAATACGGGTCTGGAAACAAGATATACGGTTCTCGGGCATCTCCAGAGGGGCGGGAGTCCGTCTCCTTACGACAGAATTTTAGCAACAAAATTCGGGACTAATGCAATTCTGCTGGCTGTCAAAAAGCAATTTGGAAGAATGGTTTCACTCAAAGGAGCTGAGATCAAGAGCGTGCGGATTGAGGATGCCATATCCAGGCAGAAGCTCGTAACACCGAAAGATCAGGGGGTTTTGGCTGCCAGCGCGGTTGGAGTAAGTTTCGGCACAGAAAAATTATAAACTCTTGCTTCGGATATAGTTTAATTACTATTTTTGCTCTCGAAATTAAAACAGTTATGATTTTTGAGCTTTAAGTTAACTCATCACTATTAACTAAAAACTCCTAACTGTCTCATTCTGGGGTCGTAGTTCAGTTGGTTAGAACGTCTGCCTGTCACGCAGAAGGTCGCGAGTTCGAGTCTCGTCGGCCCCGCCATTTGGCGGGTAATCCCGCAAAAACCCGCCTAAAAGGCGGGTTTTGTATTTATGTACTACACTTACATTTTATATTCCACTTCGATCAACAAATACTATATTGGTTACACACAAGACTTGAAACTCAGACTTGAGAGACATAACTCAAGCTGGGGAAAATTTTCGTCCAGAGGAATTCCATGGAAACTCGTGTACGCTGAAGAACATTTGGAAAAATCAGAAGCAATCAAGAGGGAAAATGAAATTAAAAGAAAGAAGAGCAGGAAATATATTGAAGCGTTGATTAGTCACGCAGGAGGTCATCCC
This sequence comes from Melioribacteraceae bacterium, assembly GCA_041674325.1. GTDB lineage: Bacteria > Bacteroidota > Ignavibacteria > Ignavibacteriales > Melioribacteraceae > Fen-1258. The sequence goes on from JBAYWA010000017.1 coordinate 4,413, forward strand.
GCCTAAGGCAGGAAGTCTCGTCGGCCCCGCTTATAAAAAAGCCTCTACGGTGAAACCGTATGAGGCTTTTTTATTGTTAGTAGCAATAATCCAAAATCTACTCCGGCTGAAGTTATTACTACAGTTTTGCCTCATCCCGCGCGGCATTGCGGAACAACAATGCCGATCCGCTCCATAAAACAGCAAAGAATCCGTTTACACCCAGGATCTCAATTATGGAACTCTCAGGAGCCAGATCCAAACGTAAGATAAGTGCTATTACAGTAATAAGCAGATGAGCAAATGCCATTGCGAAAAGCACCCTCGTCATTCCCTTCGGCTGTAATCGCGCGATGATAGCTCCTAAAAAACCGACGGCGAGTACTCCTATATACATCAAGTTTGCCGAATTGTCCTCGTTTCCAATAAGTCCGACTGCGAGATTTGACCAGACGAGGAAAAGGCCTGTGCCGACCGCAACGGCTACTGCTGCCCGGTATTCAAAATTCCGTACTTTTCCGGATACAAGTTTGTAGATGAAAAAAGATGTGAACAGGAGTATCCATGCCGCAATGAAATCTGATACGCTCCAGTCCATTTCATCGGTAATCAGCTCAGCCAGCAAGGGAATTATAAGTAAGAAAGCAGCTGTGAGTGCTGCGCCGATTGCGTAACGGAATGTGGAGCTGAGCATCTCTGTCATTTTGTAATATTTGCCGAGTAATTTCATAAGAATACCTCTTTTATTATTGTTTGTTATTTTAAACTACTTTGTAATACAAAGTTAATGGATAAAAAAAATCAATCTAATTTTCCGTATTGATCCGATCTGTCGAACTTTTATCCATACGATTTATCTTAGTTGTTGATGGCCTCCGGCAATAGCGGAAAAAAGTCTCCGCGCGGCGGCTTACTATCTATTTTGTATGCCGCGTCCGGAATTGAATTCGCGTGATTAAATACCCTCCGGCGCCCAATAGAATCATCAGTAACGGGATAGCGCCAGGTTCACTATCCTCATAAATTTTCATACTCATCAATAAGATTCCGATAACTATTACAATGACTGATATTAATTTTTGAGTCTTCAGTTTCTTGCTGCTCTCTGTTTTCATCTCTGTATTCACGGCATTCTCTGTGAGTTTATTATTTTTTTCAATATGACAAGATGGTTGTCGAACGCTCTCTTTCCCTCTTTAGTCATATAATAGTTCGTATTGGGTTTTCTATCAACGAAGGATTTTTCTACCCCTATAAATTTCTCTTTCTCCAGCATTTTAAGATGGCTTGCTAAATTTCCGTCGGACACATTCAGATATTCCTTCAGAGAGGTGAAATCGAGAGAGTCATTTACGGCCAAGGCCGACATAATTCCGAGTCTAACGCGACTTTCGAACGCCTTGTGTATATTCTCGAAAGATAATTCCGCACTTTTCACCGTTCGTACCTGAAATGCATATAAATGCCATAGATGATATGGACAATTCCGAAACCGGCAGCCCAAAGAAGCAGGCTGTATTCTACATAGTAGAAACTCATCAGTCCAAATCCAATCTGAATCAGACCTAGAATCTTCACTTCATCATAAGTAAATTTGCCGGCATTATATAAAGCGAGGCCGTAGAAGAGCAGAGTGCACGGGGCCATTAACCCGGTAAGACCTTTTGACAATAAAATCAATATAAAGATTCCGCCCGCTGATAATGGAACGGCCATGTTTGTTAAAAGCCGTCTTGAGGTAGCGTTCCATATTTTTTCGTTTCTCTTATTTGCCTTTTTATAAGAAAGGTAGATGGCTGTACTTAATGACAATATCAATATGAGCAGGGCCAGGATGATGACTTGCGGCAGGATCGATGAAACATTTCCCGGGCCGGTTATGCTATAAAAAATTTTGTCGGGATTGAACCCGAGAAAGCGATAGGCGATCCAGGTCCCAGACAAGGCGTAAATTCCGGCCATTATTCCAGCCCAGCCGGAGAGTGACATAAATTTGGAAGAGCGCTCCATCATTGAGCGAATTTCTGTTATATCCTGAATGTAATCCCGTTCTTTTTCCATGCAAAGTACTTTTTATTTCAAAGTTAATACAAAAATTTCATTAATACAATAGTTGATGTTATAATTAATTGAAAAATTTTTTACTATTCCGCCAGGCTAATGTCATTTGAAGGAAAAAGGCCTCACATTTAATCCATAATATTAAAATAAAATGTCAGCCAAATCCCGGGAAACATTCTTATTCCGATCTGAAAACATGAGATTATGGCGTAAACAGCGCCTTTATTTGACATTGAGGACTCACCAAATTTGCGGAGTTTGTAGAATATCAATAATTAACTTAACTTAAGTCAGCAATAATCAGAATAAATATCTTTTGACAGATTGATTATTGCGGAAAGTGCAGGCATTAAAACAACAAAATGCTGAGTTCTTAAATTTTAACTCTGAGCAGCAATTTATTTAGCGATTCTAAATTAGATGGAAGAGAATCTTCTCATCAGCTTATTTTCTCCTTATCCAATTTAACCTCCGTCATCTACTTATTTCTATTCATCTCTATCGGGTCGGATCGCAGATCGGTTATTAAATTTCCTGTCAGGGAAATAAAAACAATAAAAGGAGTAAGTGATGAACATTTACGTAGGTAATTTATCCCAGCAAGCAACCGAACAGGATTTAGAAGGTCTTTTCAAGGAATTCGGGGCAGTAGCAAGCGTAAAAATAATACGCGACATGTTTAGCGGTGAATCAAAAGGATTTGCATTCGTAGAGATGAATGACAAAACCGCAGGAACAAAAGCAATTGAAGCTCTCAATACAACAGATGTTAAAGGTAAAAAAATTGTTGTCAATGAAGCTCGTCCAAAAACCGACAGCAGACGCGGCGGTGGCGGAGGCGGCAATCGCGGAGGCGGCGGAGGCGGCGGTAATCGCGGCGGCGGAAGCGGCGGCGGCGGAAGACGCTGGTAATATTTTCTTTAATTTGTGATTGTATTATATTGCCGATGTCCATAGGACATATTCAATAATAATTCAGGGATACTAATCCCGCTACTTGCATTCCCGCCACCCGGCGGGAATTTTTTTACATCTCAAAATAATCAAGATTCTCCGTTCCCGGTGAAGTCATTTATTATTAAATTATGAATGAAACTTTCAGGCGAATCGTCATCAAAAGAGTCAACTATAATGAAATCTCCTCCGGCTACAATTTAAGATATGATAGAAGCCCGATGAGGGGAATTAGAGATGAGCTGTTACGGCTTATCGATGCGAATAAATTCAAAACTGTTCTGGAAGCCGGATGCGGAACGGGGCACTGGCTGAAAGGTATCAGAGATATTAGCACGGAGATCTATGGTATTGATCTCTCCGAAGGTATGCTCCGCGAAGCGCAGAAATTCGGGGAGAGATTCGGATTGATTTGCGCCGATGCCGACCGGCTGCCGTTTATCAAAAAACAATTCGATCTGATCTATTGCGTAAATGCTATTCATCAGTTTACCGATAAAAAAGAATTTATCATTTCTGCTTCAAAGCTTTTGCGTCCCAATGGAATTTTAGCCGTATTCGGTTTGGATCCGAGGAATAAGGAGGACGAATGGTATGTCTATAAATATTTTGATCATGTGCTCGAGAACGATTTGGCCCGGTTCCCCTCATTCGGTAAGGTTGAAAAATGGATGATCGAATCCGGTCTGCAGAATATCGAAAGAAAAATTGTAGAGAAGATCAGAAACGACCGGAAAGGAGGGGATATTTTTAACGATTCTTTCCTTCAGAAAGAACAATCTTCCCAGCTTGCGGCGTTAAGCAATCACTACTATTCCGACGGGATAGAGAGGATAAAAAGAGAAGCAGTTCTAAATCCGGATAAGATATTCCCCGTCAGGATGAATTTTACAGCAATATCAGGCAGACGGACTTAGACGAAACATAACTTTCAATCTCCCAAAATTTTTCCCCTTATTCTATCAGAAATATTTCAATTCATGTTAACCTTTGATGTGTCAGTTCCGTCTAAAGAAATGAAAGGAAAAAGCAAGATGAATAAGTTTGAAGATATGCCGCTGTATCAGAAGCTGGGAATAAAAGAGGGGTTTCAGATAAAACTGATTAACGAGCCCGATGATTTACGGGAATCATTTAACGGGAGTAATAATCGGATCTATTTTCACAAAAGACTCAAAGAACCGGTCGATCTTATCCATCTATTCACAAGATCTAAAAAAGAGCTGCTGGTTGAACTCCCCGCGTTAAAAAAATATCTTAAAGAGAATGGAGTCCTGTGGGTTTCCTGGCCGGAAAGAAATTCCTGTTATGCCTCGGATCTTAACGAGTCCGTCATCCGGGAGATAGGAGGAAATAACGGACTGACGGGGATGGAAATCTGTTCCATTGACGAAAACTGGAGCGCTTTGAAATTTATTTTTAATTTACCGGAGAGTTCATAATGAAAATCATTTTATGGCTTCTGCTTCTCTTTTTCTGCGCGCCGTTAGCGCTCTTTGTACTGGTTCTTTATCCGGTTGTCTGGATTATTCTTCTGCCGTTCAGACTAGTAGGAATTGCAGTCGATGGCGTATTCGATCTTCTCGGGGCGCTGCTGAAACTCCCCGCAAGAATTCTGCGGGGAATTTGAATTTCAAAAGAGAATCATTTCTTCGCTTCAGGAGCCCATTCTTTAAGGAAGGTCATTATTTTTTCCGCGCTGTAGGATTTGTCCTTTTCGAGCTCGCCGGTATTTTTAGAGAATAAAAACTTGCCGTCATTTTCCAGAATATAGATATGAGGATATCCGGCAACTTTAGGATACTGCGACAGAAATTTTTCGTTTTTATTATCAGGGCTCCAGTTTACTTTAAGCACTACGAAATTAGCGTGCATAAAATTTTTCAATTCAGGATTGGCCTCAAAGAAACCATCCAGTCGGTGGCACCAGATGCACCATTCGCCGCCCACATCAAGTAAAATTCTTTTATCTGATTTTTGAGCTTCTGCAATGCTTGTTTTTAGATCTGCAAAGGGATCTCTTGCGGGATCAAATTTCGGCGCGTTGTTCTTAACGGCGTCAGTCTGTGCGTTAATAATATTAAAAAGAGTGATTATTAAGAGCAAGGATATGAGAAAGATTTTTTTCATTTTCACCTCTATAAATTCAAAATAATAATATTACGGCAGATATCTTTCACCGCTCATCACATCAAAAATAATACTATTTTGGCGATTAGAAAGGGCGAAAAAATAAAAATGGCCGCAGAATCAAAATTATTTTATCTGGTTGAATTGATTGATGACGAGAGTGCCGAAATCCGGGATGAGATTGCCTCTCAGCTGAATAATTACGGTTTATCTCTGGAAGAGGATCTGAAAAATCTCAGCCGGGAACTGCATCCGGATAAAATGAAGATCATTTCACCTATCCTTTCCAAGAACAGAAGGAGATGGCTGGGAGAAAACTGGAATTTGTGGTTTGATTCCGAAAATGCTTTTGAAAAAATTGAGACTGCGCTCGATCTTATCGCCCGGTATCATTACGGATCTTTTTCAACCCCGATGCTGAGCAAAATGCTTGACATTCTGACGGAAGAATTTAAAAATAAAATTCCCTACGGCGACGAATTCGATCTTTCCAATTTTCTCTTTCAGGAGAAGGGAATCAAAGGCGCAAAGGAAAATTACTATAATCCGTTCAACAGCAACGCCGTCTTCGCAATTAAGGAGAAAAAGGGACTCCCGATAACTCTATCCCTGATATTTATCCTGATCGGAAACCGTTTGGGATTTGATATACGGGGATGCAATCTGCCTGGTCATTTTCTGTCAAAAATAATGATTGATGAAGAGATAATTCTGATAGACTGTTTTGAAGGGGGACGGATCATCTACGAGAATGAGATAAATGAGGTTCTCGATTATCCAGTCGAATCCGTTTTCGCCGCACTTCATAACGACCCGACCGCCGAGCAGATGATTTCGCGGGTGGTCAATAATTTAATTAATGCTTATTCATTCATAAATGATGATGGAAACAGTGTTTTTTTCTCGGAGCTCCTTAATCAGATTAAAAAATAGGTAGAATGCTTCCGACACTTTTTTATTGACAAATTATTTTATAGATTAATTAAAGTTAAACTGCAAAAGGATCAGGATGTCATTAGGAGGATTTTTATTATTGCTGCTCATAGCTTCTATTTGCGGAGGAATAGGGCAGAGCATCGCAGGATATTCGCTGGGCGGATGTTTTGTATCCATTATTGTGGGTTTTATTGGTGCCTGGATTGGACCAATGATTGCCCGTGAATTGGATCTGCCGATGTTTTACACAATGAATATTCAGGGAAGGGAGTTTCCATTCGTCTGGTCGATTATCGGTTCTGCAGTCTTCGCGCTAATAATCGGATTAATAACCAAAGGCCGAAAGCAGAACTGATCCGCAAGTTTTTCGGATTGAACTAAAAGATTTCGTGCGCGGTTACAGATAAGAAAGAAGTGTCAGATGTCAGCAACTCACCGAAAACCAAACCGTTTGATCAATGAGATAAGTCCGTACCTTCTTCAGCATGCCTATAATCCGGTTGACTGGTTTCCATGGAGCAATGAGGCATTCGAGAAAGCAGCCGGTGAGGATAAGTTGGTTTTTCTCTCAATCGGATATTCAACCTGCCACTGGTGCCATGTGATGGAAGGCGAATCGTTCGAGGATGAAGAGATTGCAGAGTTTCTTAATGAGTCATTCGTACCAATAAAAGTTGACCGTGAAGAAAGGCCCGATCTTGATAATATCTATATGACTGCCTGCCAGATAATGAATGGGAGCGGTGGATGGCCTCTTTCGGTATTCATGACTCCCGAAAAAAAACCATTTTTTGCCGGGACCTATTTCCCTAAAAAAAGCGGATATGGCAGAATCGGATTTAAGGAACTTCTTAAAAGCATTACCGATGCATGGAAATCTAACCGGAGCGGGATAATTTCCGGAGCCCAGGAATTCACTCTTCATCTCGGGGAGGCGTATTCGCCGGGTGCGGATACACAGTTATCTCCGCAAATTCTTGATGACGCATATTCCGCTTTTGAAAAACAGTTCGATTCCGTTAACGGGGGATTCGGAAGCGCTCCAAAATTTCCATCGCCACATAATCTGATGTTTCTAATGAGATACCGGAAGAGAACAGGAAATGATAATTCTCTTCAGATGGTTATCAAAACTTTGACAGAAATGCGGCAGGGGGGCATCTTTGACCAGATTGGATTCGGATTTCATCGCTATTCCACGGACTCCAAATGGTTTGCCCCTCATTTTGAAAAGATGCTTTACGACCAGGCGCTTTTGATAATGGCCTATACCGAGGCGTATCAGATAACGGGGAAAGATCTCTTTAAAAGAACAGTAGGAGAGATCTCCGCTTACGTGCTGAGGGATATGAGTTCTCCCGAAGGGGGATTCTATTCAGCCGAAGATGCCGACAGCGAAGGTTCAGAAGGAAAATTTTATTTATGGAGCGAAGATGAATTATACTCTCTGCTCGGCAGCGAAGATGCGGAGTTTGCGCAAAGGGTATTTAATACTTCGAAAGACGGAAATTTTGCCGAACCGGATCATAAGTTCTCCGGTACAAACATTCTCCACCGTAAATCGATCCGGCAGGAATCTGTGAATGATGAAACCCGTCTGGAAAATATAAGGGTGAAATTGTTCGGTGAAAGAGAAAATCGGGTTCATCCTCACAAAGATGATAAATTACTTACTGACTGGAATGGTCTGATGATTGCG
>JBAYWA010000018.1:0-11759 GCA_041674325.1 Melioribacteraceae bacterium
GCCGTAAATATAGATGATATTATTTCCCTCTTTCTGGAGCCATCTGTTTACATCGCTCATTACAGAGCAGTCAAATTTTACTTTTGCGTCCCTGGGTATTAGAATACTGTTTGATCCGTTTTTAATCTCCTTTAATAGATCCTTAAATGGTTCCAGATCATAACCGTAATAACCGATTTCGTTATATGCCTGAACGTAGAATGGTCCGAAATCTTGCATCGCCCGCTCAGTGAAAAAATAGAGGGGATTGGCTTTTATCATATGATCATATAGTTTTTCGGCTGGGGAATCGGCTCCGGGAATCTCTTCGCATTTAGTGTTTCCCCATTGCCAGAACGCGAATGAATATTCGAGAGTCATATACTCGAGAACAAAATCGTAATCCCATGCGAGACGGATTTTCTTACTCTCCGTATCACGCATCAGCATTTTTTTTATCTCTTCCCTTTTTGATAAGAACGCGCGCTGAAATTCAATTATTCTATTGCGGCACTCTTCAGTCCCGACTGAATTCAAAAACATATAGATGCGGGGATCCTCGGCGGCAAGATTTACAGGGGCAACATACGGTACAGACGCATCTACATCATCCGGGAAAAATCTCTTAAAGTAGAGGGTTGTCTGACCCCCCTTGCTTACTCCGGTACTGATCCATTTTCCCCGGTAAATATTTTTGAACAATTTGACGATTGAATGATGATCTGAGGCGGACTGTTTGATATTCAAATATTTCCAGTCGGCATTTCCCGGTATCGATTTTCCGAAGTAGCGGTGCTCAACTACAATCTGGTTGGCGTTGAGAATTTTTGTCAGCTCGGTTGCCCTGCTGCTCCCCGCAGCATATCCTTCTGTGACAAATACCATAGGCAACGAACTCTCTTTATGCAGAAGGAAAATTTTCTGTTTGAATTTTTTACCCGCCGGTTTGTTATGGTCAACCGGCTGAATTATCATTATCTCGTATGCCTCGGAATATGACGTATCATGCTTGATGGGAGTTATTTCTGCAATTTCTTTGAATGATTTTAGTCTTTTGAATAGCGCTGTTTCGGTCTGTGCTGCCAGAGAAGATGCAATAAGAAGCAAAGTAAACAGGAAAAATCTGAAATTCCGGGTCATATTAATTCCCTTAATTGTTCCCGTAAAAATATTAAAAGAATTGGACATATGAGGAGCCGGAAAGTCATCCTGAACGCAAAAGTATGTAGTTAATACTCAGTACATGAGAAGATATATATTTATCTACTCACGGCTTGATCGGATCATACGCTGTCTACTTCGAATAGATGTAATTATGCAGCACCTCAATTGTCTCACGCTGTACTTTAAGGTCCATTTCAAGCAGATCTCTTATTGAAAGTATGCCGAGAAGTTTTTCGTTATCTATAACCAGGATATGGCGGATCCCACGCTCTTTCATCTTTTGAAGGCATTGTTCGTAAGTCTCGTTGACGTTTGCCATAACAAGATCCTTAGTCATTATCTCATCTACGAGTGTGGATTTCAGATCCAATCCTCTGGCAATAACTCTTCTTACCAGATCTCTCTCGGAGAAGACACCTAATAATTTTCCCTCGCCAGAGAGAACAGGGACCAATCCTATGTTTAGTTCCGCCATAAGACAGACCGCGTCAAAAATATTTGAACCGCTTGTCACGGTATGAAGTGTCTGCGCTGTCAATATATCTTTAAGTGACTTCATTATTCCTCCGCTCATTATAAATTCAACTTGTAATGATTCAATGTACACTTTCAGGGTGCTTAATTCAAGAAAAAATTAAAGAAGAAATAATAACAAGAGGTCATCAATATCTTTTGAAGCCTTGCCGGCTTTTAATTATATTTTAGCAGATAATTGAAGCAACTGATGAATTTTCAGGAGATAAAAAAGAAGTTAAAGAATAAGACCGTCGGTATAGCGGGATGCGGGGGGCTGGGCTCCAATGCCGCGGTAGCGCTTGCCCGTGTTGGAGTGGGCCGGCTGATCATTGCGGATTTCGACAAAATTGAAGAGAGCAATTTAAACCGCCAGTATTTTTTCTCAGATCAGATCGGAAGTTATAAATCCTCTGCGCTTAAGGAAAATATCGGCAGGATTGATACTTCAATTCAGGTTGATTCTCATATTACCAAACTAATGCCCGAGGAACTGATACGCCTTTTTGCGAAAACGGATGTAGTAGTTGAAGCTTTCGACAAAGCCGAGATGAAGGAGATGATTGTTGAAACAATGCTGACCGGATTGCCATCAACTCCTCTTGTCTGCGGTGTGGGGCTGGCGGGATGGGGCGGCAATGAGTTGATTACTGTTGAACAGTATGATAATCTGTATATAGTGGGAGATCACGCCTCAGAAACAAGCGAAGAAGATCCGCCTATTGCCCCGCGGGTGGGAATAGTGGCAAATATGATGGCAAATGTTGTACTCGAGATATTACTGGGAAAAAACAAGTAGGATGAAAATAACGTTAAATCATAGAGCGGATATCTTAGAAACTTCGAAAGAGAAGCTTACAATTAACGAATTGCTTAAACTTAAAAAATTTTCTTTCACGCGCCTCGTTGTGAAAATAAACGGAACATTGATACGGCGTGAGGATTACGATTCGGCATCCCTTAAAGAAAATGATAACGTGGAGATTATCCATATGATTAGCGGGGGATAGGATTCTAATCCAATTACTTTTAGTAAACAAAACCGGGATTAATTTAAAACAAAAAAACCCCGCTGTTTAACGGGGTTTTTTGTTAAAATGTACGCCAATGTTAAATCCGGGAATATTATTTCAGATTCAATTCCCCTTTTTCATATTTGGTCCTCAGTTTAACAAGTTCCGGAAGATCCATTCCGAGTTTTTTCAGAAGTTCAATTTTCGGAACACCGTTTTCATCCCATCCTCTTCTTTTATAAACAGCGTCCAGCAGCTGTTCGTACCTGTTCTCACGGTACTTTCTTTGGGCAGCCATCTTCTCCTTAAGTGTCAATCCTTCCGGATTGATGCCTATAATTTCTTTAAGCTGACTGTCATATCTTTCCTGGCGGGACAAGTATTCTTCTTCGGTTACAGGTCCGGCGGCTCTGTAAGGCTGAGCGTCCCATTTGCGTACTCCGTAACCTCTGCGGAGATTAAATAATCTCTGGAAATTATAAACCCGCTCGGAGTCTTCAATCAGACGTTTATTATCAAAGGGTCGGCCAGTTACGGATTTATATATAGTAACATAATTATCAACATGTTCAGGTACTTTTGCCGGCTCAGAGGTCTCCGCATTATTTCTCGGTTCAACGTCATTCCAGGGAAGTTTGCAGAAACCGCAGAGTCCAAACCAGGTTCTGAAGAGAGGGAAATAGTGGAGCGCTTCCGCTTTATCTTCAAATGTAGGGATGTGATTGTTGACCATATCCATAAAAATGAGCCACGCTTCATCGTGCTGCGGACCTTTATTAGTCATCGCATAACCGCCCTGCTGCGCAAGGGATTCTTTCGACATATACTGGGAATATTCAAGCCCCTTGTTTTCCATTCCGATATCCTGAAGGAACTGGCGATCACCCCAGCCATTATCGGCAAATAATTTTTTCAGTCTGCGGATTCCTAGCCCCGCGGTTTTTCCGAAACCCTCTCCGCGGCCAAGCTGATGAAGTAATTCCATCGCGCTGTCCGCATTTCCGAAGTTCAGCTTCAGACCGCCTGTTCTCTCCGTATTCAGAATTCCGTTTTCATAACATTCCATCAGAAATGCGACGGTGGTGCCCCAGGTAATTGTGCAAACACCGTAAGTATCGCAATAAAAATTCACTTCAATAGTGTAATCTGTACTGAAAATACCCGAGTTGGCAGCGATGCCCGCGGCCGTTTCATATTCCGGTCCGTCAACAATTACGCTCTCACCTTTGAATGGGCCGGTGCGGAGAAGATAATTGTTTACTCCTTTCGCGCAGCTCATATTGCAGCCAAGCCAGCATCCGTCAAATGATCCCTGTTCAAATTGTTTTTTCCACGTATTGCCGTCGATGTTTCCGTTAACCGCATCGTTGCTTCCGAATTTAAAATTGTTCACCGGTAGAAGATCGTAATCATTCATTACCTCAACCAGGTGAGCGGTTCCTTTCGTTCTCATTTCACATTGCGAATCGTCAAGCTCCTTCATCTCCTTGTTGAAACGCTGACCGCGCTCGATTATCGATTTCATATCAACTACATGATTCATATCGTTGTTGACTTTTTCAACCAGGGCGACTATTGCTTTAATTTTCTTATTGCGGAATACAGTTCCTATACCGCCGCGGCCTGCCTGCTTCAGTCTTGAACGTTTCTTTCTTTTATCATAAAAAGTAAAATTCAGCATTCCTATCATCGAATGATCCGCGGCCGCCCCGGCTGAGACGATAGCGATTTTCATCTTATCCTGCTCGGTGGGGCAGTACATCTCTGTCAAAAGATCTGCAAGGTGATGGCTGTTCACCGGATCGGCGGGAGCTTCTTCAATTCTGATCTTTCCTTTTCCGTCGCGTCCGTCAAGAATAATAATTACATCCCGTTCCGCCTTTCCCTGAAGTTCGATAGCATCAAAGCCATTAAGCTTTAGAAACGGACCGAACCATCCGCCTACGTTGCTGTCCATTACCGAATCTGTCTGGGGGGAAATGGTTACCACTATTGATTTTCCTGTACCGGAATATTGTGTGATTCCGCAAACCGGCCCGCCCGAAATAATAATCTCATTTTCCGGATCATCCCATTTAGTTTCAGGCGTTGTCGCGTCCCAGAGATATCTTAGCCCATAACCCTTGCCGCCAATGAATTTTTCCTTCATCTCCAGCGGGACATCTTTAATCTTAATCTCTTTTGTGCCTACATTTATGTAGAGAGTTTTATCGGAATAACCTTTTTCGGGCGGAGTTATTTCGTATAAATATTCTTTCAAAAGTGTTCTCTTTTCAAGTATTTCTGTTGTGTTCATCCAGACTTCTCCCGGTCAAACGGTTTAAATTTTTAATAGAAACATCCTTAAACAACCGTTGAAAATATAGCAAAGGTTAAAAAGAAACCCAAAGGTATTTTTATAGGAGTTGCATCATTATAAAGCAATTGTTACACTTACCGCAACAAATTATTAGATTATGTCCTCATCCAATAAATTATCCACGGCGGTAAAGGCGCTCTGCTATCTGGCAAAGGTTTTCCCTGACCCCAGGACCAGCGGAGATATAGCCGGAGCGATAGGTGTAAATGCATCCAAATTAAGACAAATCCTTTCATCGCTTATGAAGGCCGAAATAGTCGGCAGCACAAAAGGATCGGGTGGAGGATTTTATCTCACACAGGATTTTACCTCGCTGAGTCTTTTCGAAATCTATTCGGCATTGGAGGATAGGAAAGTGATGGATTTTGATGTTGCCGATGCCAGCAGCGCAAGTGATACCGAAACTGAAAACTACAATAATTATTTCTACAATTTTTACTCCAACATTCAAAAGCAAATTGAAGAACGTATGAAGGAGACAATGCTGAACAAAATTAAAGAAGGATTAACAAATGAAATCAATTAAAAGATATTTTTTCGTTTTGATGCTGGCCCTCTCGGCCGTATTGACGGCACAGGAAAGTAATCAGCTAATAGTATTTCACGCGGGCAGTCTTACAGTCCCTTTTGAAAAAATCATCGATGGATTTAAAAAAGAAAATCCGGGAATAGAGGTACTTAAAGAAATTGCCGGCAGCCGCGAGTGCGCCAGAAAAATTTCCGAATTGAAAAAACCGTGCGACGTTTTTGCCTCGGCCGATTATATGGTAATTGATCAATTGTTAATTCCCGAATTTGCCGACTGGAATCTTAAATTCGCTACGAATGAGATGGCGATCGTTTATACCGAAAAATCGAGGAGATCAAAAGACATTAATCAGAAAAACTGGTTTGATATTCTTCTGGACAAAAATATTTCGGTAGGAAGGGCGGACCCGAATGCGGATCCTTGCGGTTATAGAACCGTTCACACATTAAAACTGGCAGAAATTTTTTACAAGAAGGGGGGGCTTGCCGAAAAACTGCTGAATAAAAACAAAGAATATATACGACCCAAAGAGGTGGATCTTCTTGCGCTTCTCGAAGCCGGTGAACTCGATTATATTTTTCTCTACAGATCAGTAGCGGAACAGCACGGATTAAAATTCATGACTCTGCCTGATAAAATAAATCTGAAGAAAGCCGAATTTGAGGATTATTATAAGCAGGTTACGGTAGAATTGAACGGTAAAAAACCTGGTGATAAAATCACACAAGCGGGGTCATCAATGGTTTACGGAGTTACAATACCCAAAAATTCTCCCAATCCTGAATTAGCGAGAAAATTTCTGCTATATCTGATGAGCGGAAAAAAGGGTTTAAAGGTAATGAAAGAGATGGGGCAGCCGACGGTTGTGCCTTCAGTATGCGACAATTATAATAAATTGCCGGAAGTTCTGAAAAAATATGCCATGAAGAAGAAGTAGTCCGATGAAGATAATCAGTCCCGATAAATCGATACTTAATTTAGTTTTCACTTTTCTTGGCGGCGTGCTCTTATTATTTATTATTGCGCCGTTAGCGGGAATGTATCTGAATTCTTCGATTGATTCGGTTACTGAGGCAATTGGGAGTGATGAAGTAAGGTCCAGCGTATGGCTCAGCTTATGGACATCAATGGCCGGGACATTCTTGTTTTCATTTTTTGCTATCCCATTGGCTTTTTTGCTTGCACGAAAAAATTTTCGGTTCAAAAGCATTGTAAACGGCATAATTGATATCCCAATAATAATCCCTCACTCGGCAGCCGGTATAGCAGTTCTTGGAATAGTAACCCGTGAAAGTTTTCTTGGAAGAGCGGGGGAATTATTCGGGATTAAATTCGTAGGTAGTCCGGCAGGAATAATTCTTGCAATGGCCTTTGTCAGTATTCCGTTTTTAATAAATGCCGCGCGCGATGGTTTTGCAGCAGTACCGGAACGTCTTGAAAAAATCGCTTTGACCTTGGGAGCTTCCCCAGTAAGAGTTTTTTTTACAGTTTCACTCCCGCTCGCCTGGCGCTCCATATTATCCGGATTCATAATGATGTGGGCGCGCGGCATGAGCGAATTTGGTGCTGTAATAATAGTAGCATACAATCCGCAGACTGCACCGGTTCTTATTTTTGAACGCTTTACATCATATGGACTAAAGTATTCAATACCTGCGGCGGTAGTATTTGTTACAGTTTGTTTGATAATTTTCATAACATTAAGATTGATTAAGAAAAAAAGATAAATGCTTGTAATTGATAACATATCTCTAAAAGCCGGCAATTTTGAACTGAAAGAGATCAGTTTTAAAGTTGAAAAAGGGGATTACTTTGTGATCCTCGGGATTTCCGGTGTGGGAAAAAGTCTTCTCCTGGAATCAATTGCGGGGCTGATAAAAATAATTAGCGGTGAAATCTATTTGAGGGGAAAGAAAATATCGAACGAGAAGATTCAGAGGCGGAATATAAGCATAGTTTATCAGGACGCCGATCTTTTTCCGCATATGACGGTTTTTGAAAATATCGCGTATCCGCTGCATTGCCGTAAAGAAAAAGATATTAAAGAAAAAGTTTTGTATGCCGCGGGGCAAACTGGTGTTATCGATAAGCTTGAAAGATACTCAGAAACGCTTTCGGGGGGCGAGTATCAACGCGTAGCACTGGCCAGAAGTCTTGCGGCGGGGAACGATATCTTTCTTCTGGACGAACCTCTATCGTCTCTGGATCCGAAATCCAAGGCGGAACTGCGCCCATTATTGAGAAAGCTGAACCGGGAAGGGATTACTATAGTTCATGTTACTCACGACTATGAGGAGGCGGTTTCGCTGGCAAACAAAATAGGGATTATGGAGAAGGGGGCAATGGTTCATATAGCCCCACCGGAAGAGATATTCAAACATCCTAAATCCGAATTTGTTGCACGGTTCGTCGGAATAAAGAATTTTTTACGTGGTGAATTGAAATCGATTAAAGAAAGCGATCTGAAAATTTTTTCATCCGGGGACCTTGATATATTCTGCCTGACCGACGCCGGGGACGGTAATTCCTTCTTGCTTATTCAGCCGGAAGAGATCAGCATCTCAATTTCCAGCGAATCCGGTAGCGCCCGAAATCATTTCAAAGGAAGAATTACAGATATTGCCGGCGCAAAGATCGGTGTTGAAATCTCGGTCGAAATCGGCGGCGGCGAATTGATAGCGCTGATCTCGTCTGAAGCTTTAAATTCTCTCTCACTGAAAATCGGTGATGAAGTATGGGTGAATTTCAAAGCATCTTCTTGTAAAATTTATAAATAAAATAGAGTGCTTAATGAAAAAGATTTTTTTACTTTTCCTGTTTCTTTCAACTCTTATTTCGGCACAGGTATCGCGGACCGGAACTAATAGTTTTTTTGACGATTCGGAAACCGCGGATTACCCGATTAACAGCATCTTTATTCAGGGTGAAGTGGAAAACCCCGGCGTGGTTGATCTTACAAATCTTCCCCAAAACGGATTTCCCGTAAAAGATTTTTCCTACGGAAAAGAAAAAAACAGATTCAATGGCGCATACTACGTCAGCGGATATTCGCTCTACGAAATACTCAATCTAAAAAATGTTATAAAAATAAACAGCGAAGAGTTCAAACCGTTTGTTGATCTCTATGTTATTGTAGAAAATGAGAAGGGAGATAAAGCGGTTTTTAGCTGGGGAGAAATTTTTTATTCCAAAGATAATTTTAAGATAATTATTACAAAATCTGCCCGCGCCATTAATCCTTCAAAAATGAAAATGAAGTGGACACCGCCCGCTGAACCGGTTTTAATCTGCGGCAATGATGCATTTAATTGCCGGTTTATAAGTGATCCGACAAAGATCACGGTTAAATCATTCGCGGGAGTGTTTTCGAAAGAGAGAGTGAAGGAAATTTATGTGCCGGAGATGAAAGTGGTGAATGGTGCCGAGACGGTGATTAAAGATATTTCCGGAATTGAAAGAAGAAAATTTTTTGGTATAGGGTATGGCCACGGAATGGGTTGGAAAGGAACGGATAATGTGGAAGGTTTTGTGTTCGCCGAAATCTTAAGGACTCACTTAAAATTGGATATGCCGGAGATTGGAAATACAATAGTATGCGTTTCATCTAAGGACGGATACCGCGCAACGTTCAGTTTGAGTGAACTGATAAATAGAAACGACATGAATGATTTTCTGCTTATCGAAAAAACAGGAATGCCCGACGAAGGGAAATATAATTTGTTCGCTACGCCTGATTTCTTTGTTGACCGCAACGTACGTTCAGTAGAAAAGATCGAATTTCTTAAAATGAAGTAACAAGGCGAAAAGAGATGTCCCGACTCACATAAGAGGAAAAAATTATGATTCCGTATGAAGATGCAATAAAGATAATTCGGCAAAATCTAATTATTCTCGGTACCGAAAAAATTGATTTCCGCGAAAGTATAAACCGGATTTTACGGGAGGATATCCTATCGGATATCAATATGCCCCCGTTCGATAAATCAGCAATGGACGGATACGCCTGCCGGAGAGAGGATATAGCTAACGTACTTCAAGTGGTCGAAGTCATTCAGGCCGGTTATGAACCTCAAAAAAAACTCGGGAAAAATGAATGCTCAAAAATAATGACCGGGGCAATGATGCCGGGAGGATCCGACTGCGTTATTATAATTGAAGAAGTCGAAGAACTGGCCGGCAATAAAATAAAATTTAGAAATGTGAGGACGGCAGATAATATCTGCACACTTGGAGAAGATGTCGTGGTCGGTCAAAAATTGCTGTCGGCGGGCATAAAGATTACGGCAAAAGAGATTGCCTCGCTTGCTTTATGCGGACACGCAACTGTTCTGGTCAGTAGAAGACCGAGGGTGGGGATAATTGCCACCGGCGATGAAATTGTAGAGCCGGATTTAATTCCGCGGAAATCACAGATAAGAAATACAAACTCATACCAGTTGATTGCCCAATGCAGAGAATACGGCTGTGAACCTGTTTATTACGGGATTGCCCGGGATACGGAAGAAGAAATTAGCAGTAGTATATCTAAAGCAAAAGAAGAGAATGACCTGGTAATAATAACGGGCGGCGTTTCTATGGGCGACTTCGATCTTGTTCCTTCTCTTCTTGTTAAAAACGGTTTTAAAATCTTCTTTGATCAGGTTGCTATTCAGCCGGGCAAACCGACAGTCTTCGGCAAGGATGGTGATAAATTTGTATTCGGAATGCCAGGCAATCCGGTCTCCTCATTCATCTGTTTTGAAATATTTGTAAAAGAATTTCTTGCGGGAATTACTGGCCGTAAAGATTATTTAAAGGTTTTTCGAATGCAGCTGGCGGGTGAATTAAAACGGAAAAAGAATAAGCGGCTGGCATGGATTCCGGTTAAAATAAATTCCGAGGGAAAAATTGAACCCGTGGAATATCATGGCTCGGCGCATATAAATGCGCTTGCGGCAGCCGATGGAATTACGTCCATACCAATCGGCGTCAATGAAATTGAAACAGGCAGCGTGGTCGATGTTAGACAGATTTAACAGAAAAATAAATTACCTGCGGATAAGCGTTACCGACCGGTGCAATCTCAGGTGTATTTACTGTATGCCGGAAGAGGGAATAAAGCTGATTGATCATAGCTCCATCCTCTCTTTCGAAGAGATAACGGAATTCGCAAAGCGCTCGGTAGAAATGGGCATAAATAAAATCAGGATTACCGGCGGAGAGCCTCTTGCCCGCAGGGGAATATCGGAACTGATTAGAATGCTCGCGGAGATTAAGGGAATTGACGATCTTTCAATGACCACTAACGCGCTTCTTCTTCCTGTTTATGCACGTGACTTAAAGCGGGCCGGATTGATGAGAGTTAACATAAGTCTCGATAGCGTCGATTCCGATAAATACAGAACGATAACAAGAGGCGGTGATATTCGTAAAGTATTTGAGGGAATAGATGCGGCTATTGAAGCTGGACTTGCCCCGATTAAAATTAATTGCGTCATTAAAAAATCCATTGATGAACCGGATGCCGTTGCAGTAAAAAAATATTGCGACGATAGGGGATTGATTGCGAGATTCATTTATGAGATGGATATAGAGAAAGGTGAATTTGGAATTGTTCACGGCGGCAGCGGCGGCGATTGCGCCAACTGCAACCGTCTCCGCCTTACAAGCGATGGCTTCCTCAAGCCATGTCTTTTCAGCGACATCTCAATAAATATCAGGAAAACAGATTATACAAAAGCGCTTCAGCTCGCCCTGGATCAAAAACCGGAATGCGGACTTAACAGCTCATCGAACAAATTTTACAATATCGGAGGATAGATGAAAAAATTATCTCATATAAATACAGAGGGACGGGCCGATATGGTTGATGTAACCGAAAAGAAAATTCAATACCGGAGCGCCCGCGCTGAAGGATTTATACGTCTTCTGCCGGAAACAGTACGGCTGATTAAAAAAAACAAGATGATTAAAGGGGACGTCCTTACAATTGCTGAAATTGCGGGAATTCAAGCCGGAAAAAAAACATCGGAACTTATACCGCTTTGCCATCCTCTGCAGATCACAAAGCTTGATGTAAAATGCGGGATCACAGAAAAAGGCGTGACGGTTAATAGTTTCGCAAAATGCGTAGGGCAGACCGGAATAGAGATGGAAGCTCTCACGGCGGTTTCTGCGGCATTACTGACCGTTTATGATATGTGTAAAGCCGTTGATAAGAAGA